>CAZCCS010000451.1:0-2701 GCA_964497005.1 uncultured Acidimicrobiaceae bacterium
GGGTCACCTCGAACACGGCGTCGGGTGTGACCGACTCGATGGTCGCGGTCCGAGTAAGACCCGGGGCGATCGCGTTGACGGTGATGTTGTCCGATCCGAGTTCTGTCGCCAACGCCCGGGTCAGGCCGATCACCCCGCCCTTTGCCGCGAGGTACGGCGCCATGTCCGGCGCGGTGAGCCAGAACGTCCGTGACGCGATGTTCACGATGCGTCCCCAACCGAGCCGGCGCATGTCGGGAACGCAGGCCTTGCAAAATAGGAACGTCGAATAGAGGTTCACGCCGACAATTCGCTTGAACTCATCGAAGGTGAGATCGTCCCACTTGATCACCGGGTAGATCCCGACGTTGTTGACCAGTACGGAGGCGGCGCCAAAATCTTCGGTGATGTCTGCAACGCACCGCTGCACCTGCCACTCGTCCGTGGCGTCTGCCACGTATCCCTGGGCCTGGCCGCCGGCCTCAGCGATGGAGGCAACGGTTTCTACGGGATCGACCCGGTCGACGACAGCAACGACCAGCCCATCTTGGGCGAGCCTTTCGGCGTAGGCCCGGCCGATTCCGCCTGCCGCTCCCGTGACTACGGCGACTCGCCGGAGGACCGGCGCACCGGAGACACTTTCGGTCAAGGCTTGCTCCTTCCTGGTGAAAGTGTGAGCGCCGCGTTAACCACGGCCGTGGTATCTGACTCGACGACCGCGAGAGCGGCCGCGAGCTGCGTCTCGTATCGCTCGAGGTTTCTGCGCTTGACCGCACTGAACCCCCTCACGGCGTCGACGAGCGAGGCGATCTCGACGACCTCCTCGTAGCGATCGACAGTGTGGGGGATGAGACGATCTACGAGTGCGACGTAGTCGTATGCCAGCCGCTGTTCGGCGCGCCGCTCGGAGGTAAAGCCGAATGGGTCGAGAGGCGTACCCCTCAGTCGCTTGCCCTTGGACAACACCGCGAAGATGAGGCGACCGGTCCGGTGGCCGAGCGCGACCTTTCGCTTCAAGCCGAGGCGGGTCGCAGCCGGAGGTTGCAGGTGGTAGCGGATCCTGGCCCCTGCACCGAATTCGTTCGCGACTTGTTCGTGCCAGTCGGGTCGGTGGTAGAGCCTCGCAACTTCGTACTCGTCCTTGTAGGCCATCAGATGGAACAGGTTGCGGGCCACAGTCTGGGAGAAAGCGCTCGTTGCGCGTCCCCCGGCAACCTCGGCCGCTCGCACCCGGGCGATCACGTCGACGTATGAGCGGGCGTAGCGCTCGCTCTGGTAGGCGATCAGCTCCGGGATCCGCCAGGCCAGCACCTCCGTGAGGTCGGTGTCGGCATCGATCTCGCGCAGGAGCGACAGACCGGCGGGCGTGAGCCGGGGTGGTGTGGCAGCGACCGGAGACGGGATCGCCGAAGGATCCAGGGCGATCCGGCGGCCGAGACGGAAGGCGGCCTGGTTCGTGTCCACAGCGACCCGGTTGAGCTCGATGGCCCGTTCGATGCTCTCCGCCGAGACTGGAAGTAGGCCCGCTTGGTAGGCGACACCTACGATGAGCAAGTTCGCCGCCGGTTGGGAGCGGAACACACGGCGGGCTACGGCTTCAGCGTCGAGATAGTGATTGCCCTCGGATCGGGTGGCGGCGTCGATGCGGCGCCGGAGATCTTCCTCCTCGGGGAACGCTTGGTCCACGTCCGCCACCATCGCACCGGTCGGCACCGGACTGGTGGAGACGATCGCGACGGTCCGGTCGGGGTCGAGCCGGTCGAGGTTCGCCGGTGCTGCGCCGCCCAGAAGGTCGAACACCAGGTACGCGTCCGCTCGGCCCGGCTCCAGGCGGAGGGCTCCTGCTCGGACCTGGTCGTGGGGGCCGATGCGGAGGTGGGAGACAACCGGACCGCCCTTCTGCGCCATCCCGGTCTGATCCACGCTCGATGCAGCGAGACCGTCGAGCAGCGCCGCCGTTGACAGGATCTGGGCGACGGTGACGACCCCCGTGCCACCGATGCCGGTGATGAGCACGGCCGCCTCTTGTGGGCGGATCGGTTCGGTCAGTTCGACGGGCGGGGCTGCTGTGGCGGTGGGACGGCTCGGCTCATCGTTGGATGACAGCGGCGCGGTCACGGTGACCAGCGCCGGGCAGTCTCCGTCGAGGCAGCTGCGGTCGAGGTTGCACGAGTCCTGGTGGATTCGCGTCTTGCGACCGAAGGGGGTCGCGACCGGATGGACGCTCAAGCAGTTCGACACGTCCCCGCAGTCGCCACAACCTTCGCACAGCGCCTCGTTGATGAACACGCGCTCGCGGGGCGTCGGTGCTGATCCCCGCTTTCTCTCACGGCGTAACTCGGCCGCGCACGCCTGGTCGTAGATCAACACCGTGACACCCGGTGTATCGCGGAGTTCCCGCTGCACGGCGTCGAGGTGGTCGCGCCCGTGTACCGCAACGCCCTTGGCGAAGCGGGAGCGGCGGCCGTATCGCCCCGGGTCGTCGGCGATCACTTCGATACGGGTAATCCCTTCGGCCTCTAGCTGGCGGGTGAGTTCGGGGACCGGGATGTTGCCCGCCGCGACTTGGCCGCCGGTCATCGCCACAACTCCGTTGGCCAGGATCTTGAAGGTGATGTTGGTTCCCAGCGCAACCGCCTGGCGGATCGCGAGGAACCCAGAATGCGACAGCGTGCCGTCACCCATGTTTTGGAAGCGGTGCCTCTCAGCACTGAACATCGAC
>CAZCCS010000452.1:0-2689 GCA_964497005.1 uncultured Acidimicrobiaceae bacterium
ATGACTGCTTTGTTGCTTGGTTGTGAGCGGCACCGTCGAAGGAGTGACCGGGAGGTGCCCCCCGATCGAAGGAAGAGTCGTAACGGTGCTCGTCGTGGGGGCGAGTGTGGTCTGCGAGATGGGGTACGTCTGCCGGGTGAAAGGAGCGAGTGTCCTGGGTGTCGCAACTGTGGCCGGCGCGGTCTGTGGGGTGGTGGTGGCGGAAGGGGCGGTTGTCGCCGGCGATGTGCTGGGCGGCGTAATGGTGCCGCACCCCACTACGCACCTCGTCGTCGGTGGAGCGGTCGTGGGGTCGGTCGTTACAGCAGCCGCGATGCCCGCACCTCGGGGAGAACCGGTCATGACGCTCACGACCAACACGACGCCGATCGCGGCCAGGGCCGCCTCCAAGACGGCGACGACGTTGCGTCGGAGCATTGCAACAGTGTCGCGTCCCAGGCAGCGCCGGCGCACGGCATTGACGACAGCGACCGTCTCGAGTCACAACGGCGGGAGTGTGATCACCTCGCCGGCGAAGATCAGCCCCGGGTTCCGCGGGTCAGGAAGGCGGGACCGGTTGGCTGCAATTACTTGGAGCCAGTAAGGGCCAATCTGGGCGTCGGAGGGTGGCTGGCCGAGGTGCTTCGCCATTACAGCCTCGGCGATCGACCACAGGTCATCGCCCGGTCGCACCGTCCAGGCTGCGAGTGGGGGCGTCGTCGCCGGCGAGGGTACGGGCGCCGGCGCAGGTCCGAGCGCCGGGGCTGGCGCTGGCTGGGCCGTGGGACCCGTGGACACGGCCGGGGTTGAGCTTGGCGTAGGCGCTTGCTGCGAGTGCGGCGTCGCACTCGGCGTGGGCGCCGGCCCGCCGTTCGTTGGTGCTGGACGCGGCTCCGGCCCGGGAGACTCGCTTTTCAGCGGCGGTGGATGCGCCGGGCGCGTGTCCAATGGAATCAGACGCGGCTGGATGTTTTGCGTGTCGGGTGCGGATGGCACGATGGTTGGCGCTGTGGTTGCGGGCACTGTGGTTGCGGACCCGGTGGTTGGCGCTGTAGTTGCGGGGGTGGGGTCACCGGTCGACTCTCCGCTGGTGTCTGCGACGCTGGGTGACGTGCCCACGAACAGGGCTGCGCCGGCCAGAGACGTGCCGGCGAGCGCCCGAGCCATCCGGCGGTATCCCGGCAGATGCCGCACGGAGCCGGCTGGTCGGGTCCCCGGCGCCCTCAACGATCTGAGCACGAGGACCGCGAGGTTGATGAGCGCCAGCCCGAACCAGTAAAGCGCCGCAATGATAAAGACCATTTGCATGAGTGCGAAAACACCGATGATCGATCCAACCGCCGACCACCATGCGGTGATTCGGGCTGGGTGGATAAGAGGGGCTCCATAAAACGGCTTGCTGCTCAATACGAGCACGGCGATGGCTCCGAACCCCGCGAACGCCGGGCCGACTAAGAGCAGCCAGACCCCACCGAGCAAACGGGTGTGCAAGGACTTGGAGTCCGCTCGCGACTTTTGCGGGACATTTGGACTCTGCGGTGCAAACGGAACGCGAACCTTCAAATCTGCACCGGAAAGCTCGTTTGTACCGCATAACGCCTGGTGCGAGCCGAGAAACGGCGGCACTCTCTTCACCGCGCTGGGACTATCACCGGCGGGCGCTCGCCGGGACCGACGACCTGTTCCGGGCCGGGGTCACTGGCCGCCGACCCTGCCGACCCGGCCGACTTCTTGCGACCCCGCCGGCGTCTCCGACCCCGCCGGCTCCTGCGACCCCGCCGGCGTCTCCGACCCCGCCGGCTCCTCCGACCCCGCGCCACGAGCGCCAGAGGGGTCGATGACAATCACCGGACCTCGCCGCCGCTCCACCAGCAACTTGTCGCACGAAGAAGCCGGTCCAGAGCCGGGCAGGACGTGTAACCCGGCCGCCCCCGGCACCGTTTCGAGCAGACGTCCGGGGACTCCGGACGGGTCGCTCGGCCATCGATCGAAAACCCACACATTCCCCCTCGCAACGTCCAAGAAAGCCGGTAGGGCGGTCGGGCCGCAGCCCCACCTTCCGTTCACCTCGATTCCCGCGGGCCCGACTAACGCGAACCTCCCGGCTGGCGAACGGAGGACCGAGCCGGAGACGAGCCGTCTCGCAACACACCCTTCGTCGGCCGGCGGGCAAGCGACTGCTGGCTGACTGCGTCCATCCCGGGTTAACGCGCTTCGTGCGCCGATGAATGAAACCCCGACCGCCAAGGCGACCGCGATACCGGTACCACCGCGGACGATCGCGCGGTCCCGCCGGCGATGGCGGGAACCGACAGCCCGGGCGCCTATAGAGCCGGTACCCACAGACCGGGCGCCCGTAGAACCGGTGTCGAGAGACCCGGTATCTACCGAGCCGGTATCCACACCGACGGTATCGATGGAGCGGGTACTTGCAGCCGAGGGCGCGACCCGCCCTAATCCGGGAAGCCGCGCTGAAGGAACCGCGTTCACGAGTGCGCGTGCCAGCGTCCGCGCCTCGAAAGTTCCGCCTATCCGCCGGCGGCCGCTGCACGAGCGAAGTGCCCGGCTGAGGCTGCGGGGCGGGTGCCCGTCCCCGAGATGCAACAGCAAGCGCGCCACGGCGGTCGTGTCCTCAGCAGTCATCAGGCGGCCCTCCGCCCGATCCCGCAAACGAGTGGCCTCACCGAACCCGCAAAGCACCGGTCGCCCT
>CAZCCS010000453.1:0-1229 GCA_964497005.1 uncultured Acidimicrobiaceae bacterium
GGCGGTCGAGGATGGGATCCTTCGAGGAGGGCGTGTCCCTCAGAAAGCAGGCGATGGCGTCCACCTCGGCGAGCCGAGTGGGGTCGCTTACTGCCGGCCGAAGTGTCGCAGACACGGTGCCTCCGTCCAGTGGCGATCGGCGTCCGCCTGTCGCCCCCTATACCTGTAGATGGTGATGCCGAGTTGGGGAGGATTACCCACTCTCCACACAGATAATCAAAACCTCGGCCGGAATACCACCTAAAGGTACAAACCGGTACCGTCGTCGACCCGTTCCGAAGCGACGGCGTGGATATCGCGCTCCCGGAGGATCAGGTAGTCCTCGCCTTGAACCTCGACTTCGTAGCGGTCCTCGGGGTTGAACATGACCATGTCCCCGGGCTTGACCGATCTCACGTGGGGCCCCGTCGCGACCACCTCCGCCCACGTGAGGCGGCGCGACACCTGCGCGGTGGCGGGGATCAGGATCCCCGCGCGGGACTTTCGTTCGCCTTCGCTCAGGGGGATCTGCACGAGCACCCGGTCGTTGAGCATCTGAACAGCCTGCTTGGGCGACGCGGTCATCGCGGCCACGCTAGTTCGGATTGGCCTAATCGGATGAGACGGCCACCGGCCTCACGATCACACCGGCTGCTGCCAGGGCCGCCTTGGCGTCCGCGACGCTCGCCTCGCCGAAGTGGAAGATCGACGCGGCCAGGACAGCGTCGGCGCCGCCGATCACCGCCCCGTCGACCAGGTGCTCCAGCACCCCTACCCCGCCGCTTGCCACGACCGGGATGCCGACCGTGTCGGTGACGGTGCGGGTCAACTCCAGGTCGAACCCCTCCCTGGTGCCGTCGCGGTCCATGGAGTTGAGCACCAGTTCGCCGGCGCCGCGCCTCTCACACTCGGCCGACCATTCGATCGCATCGATCCCCGTCGCCCTGCGGCCCCCGTGGGTGAACACCTCGAATCCGCCCTTCTGATCCCGCCTGACGTCAAGGCCCACGACGACGCACTGGCTCCCGAACGTGTCCGCCAGCTCGTCGACCAACTCGGGGCGTTCGACCGCGGCGCTGTTCACGCTCACCTTGTCCGCTCCGACGCGAAGCAGCCGTCGGGCGTCTTCGAGCGTCCGCACACCTCCGCCCACGGTCAACGGGATGAACACCTGCTCCGCGGTTCGCGCAACGACGTCGACCCTTCCTTCGTAGATCGCCTTGCCGACGATGACTCCTGCGAGCCCGCGT
>CAZCCS010000453.1:1239-2688 GCA_964497005.1 uncultured Acidimicrobiaceae bacterium
GTTATGTCGTAGAAAACCAACTCGTCAGCGCCCTCTTCGTCGTAGCGCGCCGCGAGCTCGACCGGATCGCCGGCGTCTCGCAGGTTCTTGAACTTGACGCCTTTCACCACTCGCCCGGCGTCCACGTCCAGGCAGGGAATCACCCGCACCGCCCTCAAGCGCCAGACCTCCGACCGCCGGACCCCGTCAGAACTTCCAGCGCCGAGCCGACGTCGACCCTTCCTTCGTATATCGCTTTGCCGACAATGACGCCGGCGAGTTTGCGCCCGACCGGCGAGCTCAGTCGCGCGAGCGCTTCGATGTCGGCGAGACCCGACACCCCTCCGGAGGCGATGATGGGAACCTCGAACCGGGCGATCAAGTCGGCCAGCCCGTCGACGTCAGGGCCGCCGAGCCTGCCGTCGCGTGCGATGTCTGTCACCACCACAGCGGCTGCGCCGGCGCCGGCCATCGCTTCAACCGCTTCTTCGACCTCGACCCCCGCGCCCTCGGTCCACCCCCGTAGGCGGACCTCCCCCGCCCGGTGATCGATCCCCGCGGCGACCCTTCCCGGCCACTCGGAGCACAGAGAGGCGAGAAAACCGGGCTTCTCCAACGCCGCCGTGCCGACCACCACCCTTGAGACTCCGGCAGCGAGCAGCTGCTCGGCGTCCTGGTGCGACCGCACCCCCCCGCCGGCCTGGACGCTGGCCAGCGGACGCACAGCCCCGGCGATCTGCGCGATCAGTTTCCGGTTGATCGCTTCGCCGGTGCGGGCGGCGTCGAGGTCCACCACGTGGATCCATTTCGCGCCGGCGTCGGCAAACGCTCGGGCAATAGGAAGGGGGTCGTCGCCGTAGACGGTTTCGTGGTCGAAGTCGCCTTCCACCAGGCGGACGAAGCGGCCGCCGCGGAGATCTATGGCAGGAAAAAGTTCCAACGTATGTTCAGGCTGCCGCGCCGGCTTCGGCGAAGCGGACGAAGTTGGCGAGCAGCGCCAGGCCAGCCGGACCCGATTTCTCGGGGTGGAACTGAGTGGCCCAGACGTTCCCTCGAGCGACTGCGGCCACGACCGGGCCGCCGTAGTCGCAGGACGCAACCGTCGTGTCGCCCGCCGGCGCCGCGTAAGAGTGGACGAAGTAGACCCACGGCTCCGGGTCGAGGCCGTCCAGCAAGGGATGGACGGGTTGCTCGACGATCAATCGGTTCCATTGCATCTGCGGCCGCTTCACTCCGTCGGGAAGCAGCCGGATGGTTCCGGGAAAGACGCCGAGACCGGTCGCGCCGGGTGATTCCTCCGACGCCTCGTAGAGCATCTGCATGCCAACGCATATGCCGAGGAACGGCTTACCCCGCTCGATCGCATCGAGCGCGACCTTGTCGAGGCCGCTGTCGCGCAACGCCTCGATGCACCGGCCGAAGCCGCCGACGCCCGGCAGTACAACCGCTCCTGCTGCGGCGGCCTCGTCG
>CAZCCS010000454.1:0-2686 GCA_964497005.1 uncultured Acidimicrobiaceae bacterium
ACTGACCGCACTGCTACAGACGCTCAACCCCGCGAGTCTGGTTCTCGACGCCGGTTGCGGGTCGGGAGTGCCCGTGGCCGACGCACTTCGGTTAGCGGGTCATCGGGTGTTCGGACTTGATCTCTCTGCAGGCCAACTCCAGCTGTCCCGGCAGTTGGTGGTGGAGCTCGAACCGGTTCAGGCAGACCTCGCAGGATTGCCTTTTCGAGACCGGTCGTTTGATGCTGTGGTGTCGTTTTATGCCGTGATCCACGTCCCTCGAGAGGAGCATCTGGCGGTACTCAATGAATTTGGCCGCGTCTTACGGCACGGCGGCCAGCTCCTGGTCTGTATGGGCTGGGCCGACCTACCTGCTGATCATGACCCGGAGAGTTGGCTCGGGGCGCCGATGTTCTGGAGCCACTACGACGCGGTGACCAACCTCAAACTGTTCAATGCGGCCGGCATCGAGGTCACCCGAAGCGATGAGGTTCCTGACCCGAACGGCCACGGGTCTCACCAGTTCGTACACGGCTTCAGGCCTTAGCCAGCAGAATCAGGCCGCCGGAACGCGAGCGCCTGCATTCGGTTGCGGGATCGAGTATCCCGACCGAGTCGGCATCATCGGGCGCTTTCTCGTCTAGTCGCGTTCAGGACGACGCCGTTGCCGAAACTCCTTGAAGCTCGGTGCGTAGGGACCTTGGCGATGAACGGCGATCCGCCATCGAACGTACGAGATCGGGTGCCACAGGAGTGGGAAGTTCATGCCGCTTCCCTCGTTTGGCCCATGTGGCCAGCCTTTGCCGGGCGTCCAAACAGGCCAGACGGAACCGTGCATGCCGGCGAACTGCCCGATCTCCTGCTCGTCCTCGGGATCCAAGCTGGTGCACCTTCCGATCTAGGAGTGGGCTGATCGTACAGTGACAGAACGCGAACGCCCGGTTATCCGGCTCGGGGAACCGACTCTCGGAGCGGGGAGGGCGAGTGGGCGTGGCGCTCCCTGTAGTCGGCGACGGTGCGCATCGTGGCCTCGGCTCCCGAGACCTTGTTCATGCTCGGGCCGAGGCCCAGGAACCGATCCATGATTGCTCGCATCGACTTGCCCGGGCCGTTGAGCAGCACGATCTCGGTCTTGTCCTTGGTGATGGCGCGGACGGCGGCCTTGCCGACCGCCTCGGGGGCGACTGTGAATGCCTTGGGCGGGAGCTTGATCCCGACTTCTTGCGCTCTGCGGTGCCCCACACCGGCGTCGCGGACCGGCCCGAGGATCAGGGCGGACGCACTGACACCGCGGGACCGGTAGTCGGCGCGCAACACGCGGGTAAAGCCGATAAGTCCGTCCTTGGCCGCCCCGTAAGCCTCTGTGAAGGGAAATCCAGTCCGGCCGGCCATCGATGAAACGTTGACGATGTGGCCTCGGCCGCGGGCGATCATGCCCGGCAGGACGAGCCGGGTGAGGATGACGGCGCTCGTCAGGTTGAGATCGAGGACGCCTTCGATGTCCACCTCCGTGAGCTTGTGGGACTCGCGTTGGGGGTCGCCGCCGGCGTTGTTGACGAGCCGTCCGCGCCAGGGGCATCCGAGTTCCGGGAGCGACCATGGCTCTGGGACGCGGCGGATTGCCACACGACTTCGTACAGATGATCGTCGAGGCATCCCTGGGACTCGATCGCGGCTTTTGGGGCTCAGTCGCGGCCGGAGCAACCTTCAAGAGCACCGGCCGCAAACGAACGAGGCCAGGTAGGGCGGTAATTGCCGCCAACCGGCAAACCATTGGCGAAGCTGAGGGGATCGTCGCGGAACATCTGTTTCGTTGGCAACATGGCCTCGCCACCCCAACTACCCGGCACTTCGACGAACTCTCTCGACAGTGGGACCGCCTGGCTGATGGCGAGGGCCTGACGGTCGAATGGCCCACCCTCAGAGTGCTTGCACAGGCTCGATAACGACTACGAGCGGCTCCCGCCGACGAGCCATCGTGAGCAGCGGCGCTCAGGATGGAACGACTTGTCTGCCTGACGCAATCAACTCGTAAACATTCGATGCTTGTCTCTCGGCGGCTCGCTTGCTTCTGGTAACTGCGATGACATCTACGAACGGTTCGGGTAGGCCTCTTCTCCAGACTGGCCGCTTTCCCATCTCGATTACCTCGACTCTCCAAGCTCTGCCGAGCGCCATCCAGAGGAGATGGAGGACCGGGAAGACTCCCAACAGAAGCGTGCGGTAGTCAAACTCCGTTCCCATCCACGCTGCTACGAGCTGGATTTGGTAGCTACGGCCGTCACGACCCACAACCGTCTCGGGGTCCTCCCAAAAGTAGAGCACAAGGCGAGTCTTCCCGACCGGAGGACTCCGTGCCGATTTCTCTCGGTTGGGGTCTCGATGGAGGGCTCCGGGTGCGCTGTTGTTTGGCGCATATTTGTCTTACATATTGTGATACACTGCGGCGATGGCTAGGGCAATCTCGGTACGACTGGACGACGAAGCCGACAAGGCCTTACGGACGCTGGAATCCACTGGTCTCACCCAGTCGGAGGCAATCCGTATTGCCCTGCTCGGCGAAGTTCGCCACCGCCGACGCAGCAAGGAGTTGGCCGCCGAAGTCGCCGCGCTCGAGGCCGATGAGGCGGATAGGGAGGAAATGCTGACCGTGGCGGATCTGATGGAAGCACTTCGTGCTTCGAGGTGACGTCCACCGCTTTCGACT
>CAZCCS010000455.1:0-2661 GCA_964497005.1 uncultured Acidimicrobiaceae bacterium
CAGAGCACGCGACTGTTAATCGTGTGGTTGAGAGTTCGAGTCTCTCCCCCGGAGCGCCGGCGGACCAGCGACTATTCGTGATTTAGCCTGAGTCGTTGCGTCCGCACTACTCGTCGTGCAAGTAGTCGCGAAGATGCCCGCTGTGCATCGGATGGCGCAGCTTGGCGAGCGTCTTCGACTCGATCTGGCGGATCCGCTCACGGGTGACTCCGAACTCCTTGCCGACTTCCTCAAGGGTGCGCATCTGACCGTCGTCAAGCCCGAAGCGGAGACGCACGACCCGCCTCTCCCGCTCCGATAACTCCGACAGGGCCTGGCTGACCGCCTCGTTGAGCATCGCCCGCGCGGCGGCCTCGGAGGGCGCGACCGCCCCCTCGTCCTCGATCAGATCGGAAAGGCTGAAGTCGTCGTCGCCCATCGGCTGCTCGAGGGATACCGTTTCCTGGCTGACCCGCAGGATCTCCCGGACCCGCTCGGGCGTCATCTCCGCACGTTCGGCCACCTCCTCGACCGACGGTTCCCGGCCCAGGTCTTGAAGCAACTGGCGCTGGGCGCGCATCACCTTGTTGATGATGTCGACCATGTGCACAGGGATGCGGATGGTCCTGGCCTGATCGGCGATCGCACGGGTGATCGCCTGGCGGATCCACCACGTCGCGTAAGTGGAGAACTTGAAGCCCTTGGTGTAGTCGAACTTCTCCACCGCCCTCATCAGCCCGAGGTTGCCCTCCTGGATGAGGTCGAGAAATGCCATGCCCCGGTTGCGGTAGCGCTTGGCGATCGAAACGACCAGCCGGAGATTCGCCTCGACCAGGATTCGTTTGGCGACCATGCCCTCGCGGCGGAGCCGTTCGTCTCTCGCGATGCCCTCGCGGTCGATGAGAAGCGCGGTTTCCTCTTCGCACGACCCAAGCCGTTCCCCCGCGGCGATCCCCTGTTCCACGCAACGGGCGAGCACAACCTCCTCGGCTGCGTTGAGAAGCGGTACCTTTCCGATCTCCTTGAGGTACATGCGGACCGGGTCCGACGTGCTGCCGCCAGATGTCAGATCAAAATCCAGCCTCGGCTCCGCGCCCGACCCTCGGGCCCTCGACCGCAGACCCGGACTTACCGAGAAGCGGGCCAACGCCAACGCGGTTTCTTTTTCCGCAACTTCGTCGATGACGACTTTGTCGATGACCGGCTTCGTCACCTCTTCGAGCTCGGGATCCTCGTAAGTGTCGTCGCGCCACTCGATGCCCGCCGCCTTGACCCGCCCGACCGCGGCGTTGATCAGAGCCGGAGTCAGCTCGACCGACTCCATGACCTCCATGAGGTCATCGGGCGTCAGGAAGCCGCGTTCACGTCCGGCGAGCAAGAGCGCGACGAAGTGCCCTGTCGGCTCGCCCTCAGGCGTGAACGGTGTCGACCCCCCTCCAGTCACTGTGTCGCCTCCGGTTGGCGCGCCTGCTCGTCGCGGGCCACCAGCCAGCGTATCAACCGTTCCTCCGCTGCGACCGAGGAGTTCTGAGCGGAAGGCTCTTCCAAGCGCATCTCTTCGAGAGTGAGCTTCAACCACGCGATCGTCGCCGGGTAAGACGCTTGCTCCAATACCGTGGCCTGGCGCATCTCGGCCTGAACGTCACGCATAGCGCGCTGGCCGGCACGCTCGGCCAGTCTTTTCATGACGTCGTCCGCTGGTGTCATTGCATCCTCCGCGGCGAGGCGTTGCAGCAAATCGGAAGTCTGCGGGTCCGCAGCCTCGACGGCCTCGTGGAAGGTTGACGCGCCGGAGAGGACGTCGAACGCGGTACGCGCCAGCGGGTGCTCGAACAAGACCGCTTCAAGGCGGGCGGCGACTTCCTCCGGGCGGTGCACCGCCAGGCGCAGCGCCTCCAACTCGGGGCCGCTGAGAGGGATCGGCGGAGGCGGCGCAGACGAAACGAGGGATGTCCTGGCGCCGGCGCGTGGTTCTCCGCTATCGCGGCCCTGCGCGCCAGACCGCGCCGCGGGTGCCTCCATGGTGCGCAGGCGGTCGGGATCGACGCGGCATCGGTCAGCGACCTGCATCACGTACTGGTCGCGCACGAGTTCGTTGGGGTGCTCCCGGATCATTGCCATCGCCTCGCCGGCGGCACGCGCACGGGTCTCCGGACTGGAAAGATCCGACCGGCCGAACAGTCGCTCCAGCCGGAAGCCAAGGAACGGTTGGGCTTCGTCCACGGCTTTGGACAAAGCCTCCGGGTCGGTGCGCGCCAGGTCGGCGGGGTCGGCTCCGGCCGGGATGGTCGCAACGCGGATGTCGACTTGGAAACGGTCCTCCCACTCGTAGAACCGTTCGGCCGCGGCTTGGCCGGCGTTGTCGGCGTCGTAGGCGAGGACGATGCGCCTGGCGAAGTTGGTCAGCAGCCTGATGTGGCCGTCCGCCAGGGCCGTGCCGCATGTTGCGACCGCCTCCGCGACGCCGGCGTGTTGCAAACCGATCACATCGGTGTAGCCCTCGCAGACAACAACCCGCCCTTTCTCCACCACAGTTTTCTTTGCCCAGTTGAGCCCGTACAGCACTCGACTCTTGTCGTAAACCGCCGTCGCCGCGGTGTTCTTGTATTTCGGCGGGCGTCCCCCGGGCAGCGCCCGCCCCCCGGCGCCCACCGGACGGCCTCCCGGCTCGAAGATGGGGAA
>CAZCCS010000456.1:0-2656 GCA_964497005.1 uncultured Acidimicrobiaceae bacterium
TCCAGAGTGCCATCTGAGCAGGCGGTTGCGGGAGCGGAGTCTAGATACTTAGGCAACATTAAGCGTGCGGCGATCAGCGAAAGTCCCTCGACGGAGCAAGCGACTTGGTCCGCAAGGGCAGCGGGCGAATTCGCTCCAGCACCACGTTGATGACCGTCTCCACCCGTTCCAGGCGCCCGTCGATGATCACCGCCGGGCTGCTCCTGGCCACCCTCCGAAAACGCACCCACGCCCCCGCCGAGCACACCACGTTCACCAGACCTGTCTCGTCCTCCAGGTTCATGAACGTCACCCCTTGCGCGGTCGCCGGCCTCTGCCGGTGGGTAACCACGCCGGCGACGGACACCTTCTGGCCGGGCGCCAACTCCACCAGACCGGCTGCGGTCACCACGCCCGCAGCGGTGAGCTCTTCGCGGACGAACTCGGTCGGGTAGCTGTCCGGGGAGAGGCCGGTGGCCCACAGGTCGGCGTGATTGATCTCGGAAGGGTGCATGTCAGTAAGCGGCGGGGCTTCGGCGCCGGTGACCAGGCCTTCGAGGCGCGAAGCAACGGGACGAGGGGCGACCGCGCTAGAGGCAACCGTGCGACCACCCCCGCCCCTGCCCCCACCCCCGCCGGCGGCCGCCACCGCCCCGGCGCCCCACAGCGCCGCCCGCCTCGACAACCCGAAGCACTCGAACGCCCCTGCCGTCGCCAACGCCTCCGCCTGCGCGGCGCTCAAGCCGGCTCGGCGCACCACGTCCTCCATATCCCGGTAGGGCTTTTCCGCCGCGTGCTCCTCCATCCGCTCCGCCAACTCGTCCCCAACGCCCCGCACGTACGACAACCCCAACCGCACCGCCGCGCCCCCCGCCGACTCCCGACAGGCCTCGAGCCGAGAACGAGCGCCGCTCGAGTTCACGCATGGCCGGCGCACCATCACCCCGTGCCGGCGGGCATCAGCAACAAGGGTCTGAGGCGACCAGAAACCCATCGGCTGACCGTCCAATAACCCCGCGCAGAACGCCGAGGGGTAGTGGCACTTGAGCCACGCCGACGAATAGACCAGGTAGGCGAACGACACCGAGTGGCTCTCGGGAAAACCGAAATTGGCGAACGCCACCAGCTTGTCCCAGATCGCATCGCCCACCTCGCCGACGATCCCGCGCTCTGCCATCCCCGCGTAGAAACGGGCCTTCAGCTGTTCCATCCTCTCGACGCTGCGCTTGGATCCCATCGCCTGGCGCAACCGGTCCGACTCCGCCGGCGTGAACCCGGCGACATCGATCGCCATCTGCATCAACTGCTCCTGGAACAGCGGGATGCCCAACGTCTTGCCCAGGCTCCGCTCAAGCAGGGGATGCAGGAAAGTGATGTCCTCGTCGCCATTGCGCCGGCGGATGTACGGGTGCACCGACCCGCCCTGGATCGGCCCCGGCCGGATCAGCGCGACCTCCGCGACAAGGTCGTAGAACTTGCGCGGCTTCAACCTCGGCAACGTGGCCATCTGCGCGCGGCTCTCCACCTGGAAAACACCCACCGAATCCGCCCTCGACAGCATCTCGTAGACCTCCGGCTCCTGCTCCAGGCGGGCAAGGTCCACCGACACCCCGTGGAACGACAGCACGTGGTCGATCGTGGCGTGCAGGACCGTGAGCATCCCCAGGCCGAGCATGTCGAACTTGACCAGGCCGGCGGCGGCGCAGTCGTCTTTGTCCCACTGCAACACGCTGCGGTCCGCCATGCGCGCCCACTCGACAGGGCACACCTCGGCAACCGGCCGGTCGCATATGACCATGCCCCCTGAATGGATGCCGAGATGCCTTGGAAAATGTTGGAGCTCGGCTGCCAGACCCATCACGGCCACTGGAATTTCGTGGTCTCCGGGGGCGGAAGCGGCCGGCAGCGGCCCCCAGTGATCAATTTGCTTCGACCAAGCGTCCACCTGGCCCTGAGAAGCGCCCATCGCCTTGCCCATGTCGCGCACCGCGGACCTGGGCCGGTAGGTGATCACGTTGGCGACCTGCGCGGCGCACCCGCGCCCGTAACGGCGGTACACGTATTGGATCGCCTCCTCCCGCCGGCCGCTCTCAATGTCAATGTCTATGTCCGGAGGCCCGTCGCGCTCAGGAGAAAGAAAACGCTCGAACAGCAACCCGAGATCAACCGCGTCGGCGTTGGTTATCCCGAGCGCGTAACACACCGCCGAGTTGGCGGCAGACCCCCGCCCCTGGCAGAAGATGTCGTTGGTCCGGCAGAACTCGACGATGTCCCACACGATGAGGAAGTAGCCGGCGAAGCCGAGCTGCTCGATCATGTCCAGCTCGTAGTCGATCTGCGGCCAAGCCTTGGGATGGCGCGATGCATGCCTCGGTCCATAGCGACGAATCGCGCCCTCCTCGGTGAGATGACGCAACCAGCTCATCTCGCTGTGACCATCGGGAACTGGCCACGGCGGCAGGTTCGGGGCAACGAGCGAAAGGTCGAACGCGCACTCGAGACCAAGCTCGGCTGCCCGCTCCACCACTCCGGGATAACGGGCGAAGCGACGCGCTTGCTCTGCCCCGCTCCTCAAGTGCGCGGCGGCCGCCGGCGGCAGCCAGCCGTCGATTTCAACGAGGCTTCTCCTCGCTCTGACCGCCGCCAGGGCGGTGGTGAGGGGACGGCGGTTGGGGTG
>CAZCCS010000457.1:0-2651 GCA_964497005.1 uncultured Acidimicrobiaceae bacterium
CCGCCGCGCCGCCCAGCCGGCGGCCGAGGCGGCCGAGCTCGGTACGCCGGCGGGCAGGGGAGGGGTTCATGTTGTGGGGGGCGACGAAGCTGGGCTGGAGGAGGCCGGGCTGTTCGTGGCCGGGGCGGTCGTGGTCGCTGTGGTCGCTGATTGGGCGGCTCGCGCAGCGTTGGCTTCGCCGGCGAGGCTTGCGACGTATTGACGGGCGTCCGCCAGCGACGACTCCTCCTGACCGGCTTTGAGCTTGGGGACGTCGTGGGAGAGGACGTCGGCGGTGGTCAACCCGGTACGAGCAGCGATGGTCGGATGCCACCACAGGACTCCGCCGGGCCGACCCTGGAAGATGGTTACCCGGTCGCCTTTTAGCCCTACGTAGTAGCTGGAGCGCGCGTACCACCCGATGGCCGCGGCTGCGAGCCCGAGTATGGCCAGCAGGAGCACGAAGAAACCCACGACACGAACGGTGATCAGCTTCGCTTCGGGCTTCCGCCGAGCAGCTACCGGCTTGGCCGTCGGCTGTGGTGCAGCGGTGGGAGGGGCAGACGCGACGACCGTGGGGTCTTTTTCCTCATCCTTCGCGCCAGCGGCCGATACGACCGAGTCGGTGTCGGCGACGTCGACGACGACCGCGGTGATGTTGTCGTTACCGCCGCGGCGCTTGGCCTCGTCTACGAGTTCCGCGGCTGCTTCCCCCGGGTCAGAGAAACGTCGCAGGATCGAAACGATGTGATCGTCTCGGAGCTCGCGGGGGAGGCCGTCGCTGCAGAGCAGGTACCGGTCACCCGGTTGGGGATCCTCCACGAACAGGTCGACATCGACCTCGGGGTCGACTCCCAACGCCCGGGTCATGATGTTCCGTCTCGGGTGGACCTCCGCTTCTTCCTTCGAGATCCGCCCTTCGGCTACGAGTTCGGCGACCAGGTTGTGGTCGCTGGTCACTTGGCGCAGTTCGTCTCCCCGCAGGACGTACAGGCGGGAGTCACCTATGTTCACGATCGCGAGGCGGCCCCCATCAACCCGCGCGATCGCCACCAGCGTCGTGCCCATGCCGCGCATCTCGGGGTTCGCTTCGGCCTGCTCCCAAACCGCTCGGTTCGCAGACCTGGCCGCGTCGATGAGCGTCTCGGGGGTCGCTTCGCCGGCTTCCTTGAACGCCTCCAGGAGGCCTTCGATGGCTGTGCTCGACGCGACCTCGCCGGCGGCGGCCCCGCCCATCCCGTCAGCGACGGCGAATAGGGAGTCGGCGACGAGGAGACGGTCCTGGTTGTTAGTCCTCACCAGACCCACGTCGGTCGCAGAACCGGCCCGCAGCTGGATCATTTGCGCAGCTCCAGGCTGGTCCGCCCGACCTGTACACGGTCACCCTTGCGCATCACCGAGGCCGCCGACACCTTCTTCCCGTTGAGATAGGTGCCGTTGGTCGATCCTAGGTCCTCGACGTAAAACTCGCCCTCGCGCCGGAAGACCCTGGCGTGCAACTGCGACACAAAGGTGTCGTCGGGTAGCGCCACGCCACAGCCGGCAGCGCGGCCGACGGTCATCTCGTCGGCGAGCGGGAACTCCACCCCTTGAAGTTCGGCCGGTTCGAGCACGACGAGCTTCTCTGGTCCGACGCGGTGGGGGACCGCGTTGGCACCGCCGGAATTCCCGGCGACCGCACCCCCAGTGCCGGGGTTGGCGAGCGGTGGCGCGGTTGCTCCGCCGGCGACGTCGGGCAGCGGCCCCGGCTTGGGCTCGCGCAGTTCGATCCACACCGCCCGCAGCACGCGGAGGAAGAAGAGATAGAGGATCGCCAAGAACACGTATTTGAGGAGCGTCAGAACCGGGTCTGGCACGAGCCGAGGGCCGCCTCTTTTACGCTTGATCGAAGCGGATCGTGGTAGCCCCCAGCGTGATCTGATCGCCGGGCCGCAGGGTCTGCGGCGCGGTGACAGGTATACCGTTGATCCGCGTCCCGTTGGTGCTCCCGAGGTCGGCTATCTGGTAGCGGCTCGTGGCGCCCTCGACTGGATGAACCTCGGCGTGGTAGCGGCTCACGTTGGGATCGGCGAGGGTCAGCCCGCAGTCCGGCATCCTCCCGATCGTCATCGGCTTGGATCCGAGCGAAACCCTCCGGCCGTCGGGAAGGACCAGCGCGGCCGTGACCGGCTCGTCGCCTTTGACCATTTCTCCCGACACCAGGACCATCCCGGCCGCGAGGTCGGAGTCTTCCTCGATCACAACCGACACAGGCCCGAGCAGCGTGTACCGCTCTGCATCGGCGTGATCGCGGGCGACGGCTTGCAGCTCCGACACCAACTCTTCCTCGATAGGGGCCAACCGGTTCTTGTCGCTCGGGGAGAGGAGGATCGTGAAGTCGTTGGGCGCGAGTGTGCCGCGGGGGGCGATGGTGCGGCGAAGGTCCATTTCCCGAGTGAGGCGCCGACCGATCTCCACCGGCTGCAACCCACTCCGGAACGCCCGCGCGAACACTCCTTCGACCATACGCTCAAGGCGACGTTCGAACTGCTGCAGTCCCATGGTGCGATCTTGAGCGTACTCGGGGCAGGGCTGCATCTCTGGACGGGGCTGGCGCATACCTCGTTGGGTATGCTCGTTGATCCACTCGGGCGAGTGGCGGAATTGGCAGACGCGCAGGATTCAGGTTCCTG
>CAZCCS010000458.1:0-2647 GCA_964497005.1 uncultured Acidimicrobiaceae bacterium
AAGGTCAACCTCATCCCCGAGTCGGTCAGCGAGATCCGCGTAGTCGACATCGTGGGTCTGGACAAGCAAGCCGACGGAGGGACGCACGTCAACAGCACCGACGAGGTTGGCAGGGTGACGGTGTTGAAGACCGAATCGAAGGGCAAAGGGAACAAGCGGATCCGGATCCAGGTGACCGACCGATGAACAGAGCAGCGCCGGCCGGCGACCTCGATCAGCTGGCGAAGGTGCTCGCCGGCCACGACCGTCTCGTCGTTGCGTTCAGCGGCGGCGTCGACTCGGGGCTCCTCGCCTGGTCTGCCCACGCGGTCCTTGGTCGAGAAAGGTGTGTCGCGGTGACGGCGGTGTCTCCTTCGCTGGCACCCTCCGAACGCGAGGATTGCCGGCGCCTCGCCGCCAAGTGGGGACTGCGCTGGCTCGAAGTGCAGACCGACGAAGGCTCCCGCCCTGCCTACGTCGCCAACGGGCCTGATCGCTGCTACCACTGCAAGAGCGAGCTCATGGACCGGCTTGCGCCTGTGGCCGAAGCCGAAGGTGCGTCGATCGCATTGGGCGTCAACGTCGACGACCTGTCCGATCATCGGCCGGGCCAGCAAGCCGCGCGCGAGGGCGGCGCGGTGTTCCCTCTCGTCGAGGCGGGCCTTACCAAGGAGGCGGTCCGTAGCGCGGCCCACCACGCGGGCCTCGACATCTGGGACAAGCCCGCAGCTGCATGCCTCGCATCGCGCGTGCCCTACGGAACCGCGGTGACCATCGGCACCCTTTCCCAGGTATCCCAGGCCGAGGAGGCGCTCAAGGCGCTCGGATACCGGGAGCTCCGGGTCCGCCATTACGGCGATCTCGCCCGCCTCGAATTCGCCGGCGAAGACCTTCAGCGCGCGGTAGCCGATCGCCGGCGGGTGGTGGCCGCGGTTCGCGCGGCGGGCTACCGGTACGTGACGCTGGATCTCGAGGGCCTACGGTCGGGCAACCTCAACGCCGCCATATTCGAGAGCAGTTGAGCGAGCCGAACAGCGAACTGGACCAGTACGCAACCGCGCTGGCGGACGCGATCGAGGCAGCGTTACCGGCGTGGGTGGTGAGGGGGGTGGAGCGGGTGGTGGTGGCGTGGTCGGGTTCGTTTTCGGAGCAGATCGCCGCCGCCTCACGCGCCGTCGGAGATCGCGCAGCCGAAGACGTCGGATCGGAGGTGCGGCGCCTCCTCGCCACGGACATCGATGAGCAGCGGACCACGCCGCTCGAGATCGTCCGGTCAGCGGTGCGCTACCCGGCCGCGATTCTCGCGGAGCTCGGGGTGCCGCCGGTCGAGCGCGACGAGTTCTCGATTCGCCGGTTCCCCGACGACGTGTACGCCCTCTCGCCGGCTTCGCTGGCTGACGTCGACCCCGATCTTGCCGAGCCGGCGATCGTGTGGGGCGCGGCCAAGGCATTCGAATACAAGCGCCGCCACGGCGGCGCCGGCTAGCGCCGCTTCTTGCGCCGCCGCTTGGGTTCGGGCGGAAGTCCGACAAGCCCGTCGGCGGTGTTGCTCATCGGTGTCGACGGCGCAGCTGTCCACCCTGCTCCCATCACTGCGCGAGGCTCGAAGAAGAGGCACGATTCCGGGCACGCGAACGGGTGCTCATCGTTGACCGAGAGGCGGCAGCGCTGCACACCGTCTCCGCGGGCGGTGCTGCGGAACAGATAGTGGCGGCAGTCCTCTTTCACGGCCATGGGGCTCCATCATCCCATGTAGTGCCCCGTTGGCGGTGCCGGCGCCTACAGTCTGAGCGATGGGTGAGCGCCTCCTCGTGGTCGGCGGTGACGCCGGCGGCATGTCCGCGGCAGCGCAGGCCCGCCGGCGGAACCCCGAGCTGGAGATCGTCGCGCTCGAGATGGGACGCTGGACCAGCTACTCGGCGTGCGGAATCCCGTTCCTGGTCGGCGGGACACTCGACAGCGTCAACGACCTGGTCGCCCGCAGCCCGGACGAATTCCGGGCGATGAGGATCGATGTGAGGACCGAGCATGAGGTGATCGGTCTGGACGTGGCGTCGCGGAAGGCGGAGGTGCACAACCGTGCGCACGGGCGCACCTTCCAGCTGGGCTTCGACCTTCTGCACGTCGCCACCGGTGCCAGGCCCCGCAGGCCTGACTTGCCGGGCCTCGACCTTCCGCACGTGTACGGGGTGCAGAACCTCACCGACGCCAGCCGACTTCTCGACGACGCCCGCTCCGTTCGGCCCAGCCAGGTGGTCGTCATCGGCAGTGGCTACGTCGGGCTCGAGCTGGCGGAGGCCTTCGTGATGCGGGGGGCTTCGGTCACTGTCGTGGAGCCCGGGCCGGAGGTCATGGCGGGCTTGGACCGGGACATGGCTCCCCTTGTTGCTCGCGCGATGCGCCAGGCGGGAATCACCGTCCGGGCGGGCGAGCAGATAACGGAGGTGACCGAATCGGCGGTCGTCACCTCCGAGGGTGAGATTCCGGCCGACATGGTCGTGCTCGGGCTCGGAGTCGAACCGAACAGCGAACTTGCGGCGAGCGCCGGCCTGGACACCGGCATTCGTGGAGCGGTGGTTGTGGACAGGCAGCAGCGCACCTCTGCGGAAGGCGTCTGGGCGGCCGGCGACTGTTGTCAGTCGATTCACCTCCTCACCGGCCGCCCGGT
>CAZCCS010000459.1:0-2612 GCA_964497005.1 uncultured Acidimicrobiaceae bacterium
CGATCGACGCTCGCCGCCTGCAGGACCGCCCCCTGTTTGGGGTGGGAAGAGGGCTGTCGAACGTGGTCCCGAGCATTGCTCGAGCAACTGAGCTGGTACTTCTTTGCGACAGGAGGCGACCGCTGCCCCACGGTTTCGAATGCGAGACCGTCGCGTTGCCGGGCTTCGGGCCGCTTCCAGAGATTGCTTGGCTTCAGATAGGGGTTCCATGGTGGCTTAACCACAAGAATCTCGTCTTCCATGGGCCGTACAACGCTGTTCCGTTCGCCAGCCGGGGACGGAAGGTAGTGACGATCCACGATCTGTCCTGGGAGCAGCATCCGGAGGATTTCACGCCGGCGCGGCGCGCAGCTTTGATCATGCAAGCCCGATGGTCGGTCAGGCACGTTGACGTCATTGTGACCGTTTCCGAATTCGTACGGGACCAGATCATCAACACCTACCACGTAAATCCGGACCGGGTGGTTGTGGCGCCGAACGCCGTCGATCCAATCTTTAACCCTGAAAGAGCAGCTGACGCCGCCCGGGTGCTCGACCGCTTCGGTGCCACTCCGCCCTACGTGGTGGCACTCGGAGGGGCCAGGCGAAGGGCCCTCGCGACGGCAGTGGAAGCCTGGAAGCGGGCCGTCGCCGAGATGGCCCCACAACCCAGGCTTGTCGTCGTCGGGGCCGAGGTGCCTCCCAGGATCTCCGGCGTGACACACGTCGGGATCCTGAACGACTTCGAATGGTCAGCCGTTTTGGCTGGCGCCGAGGCGTTTTGCTATCCCACCCGGTACGAAGGCTTCGGTATGCCGGCACTCGAAGCAGCAGCAAGCGGGGTGCCGGTGGTGTGCGCCCCTGTCGCCTCCCTGCCTGAGGTGCTCGGCGATGCCGCTGAATGGGCAATCGGCACTTCCGCCGACGAAGTCGCCCAAGCACTCCATCGGGTATTGACAGATGCCGAGCGGCGTGCGTCGATCAGATCCGCCGCATTGGCGCTCGTTCGCTCCGCTCCCCGGTGGAAGGATACGGCAGAAGCGTTGATGGGTGCGTATCGCATGGCCGCCGCATGAGGGATCGATCCCGCGGGACCAGGGCATGACGACCCCACCTGCGGTGTCCATCGTGACGGTCACTTGGAACAGCGCTGACGTGATCCCTGGCCTGCTCCGGTCGATTCAGCGAACGCTTTCTCCGAACAGCTTCGAGCTGATCGTCATCGACAACGCCTCAAGTGATCGCACCGTCGACCTGGTCAGGGAACTGCAGCCAGACGCTGTGATAATAGCCAATCGAACCAACCGCGGGCTCGCGGCTGCGAACAACCAGGGCTTGGCTGCAGCTCATGCCGAGTTCGTCGTCATCTGCAACCCCGACGTCGTGTTCCTCGAGGGGGCAGTCGGTTCGATGGTAGAGGTGATGACCAGGCGTCCTCATGCAGGGTGGGTCGTTCCCCGGCAGCGGCATGAGGACGGCCGGCTGCTGACTACCGCCGGAAACCTTCCCACCCTTCAGCAGGCCCTGTTGGGCCGTGTGGCCGCCCGCCGATTGAGCCGCGGGCCAGAGACGGCGCTCTGGTTGGACGATTGGGCACACGACGAGGAGCGACCGATCGACCGGGGCCAGGAGGCTATGTACATGGTTCGCCGCGCTGCGGTCGAACAGGTCGGCCCTCAGGACGAGCGTTACGTGCTCGACTGGGAAGGGCCGGACTGGACGGATCGCTTCCACAAGGCGGGTTGGGAAGTATGGCTTTCGCCGTCGGCTGAGGTAGTCCACCTCGGTGGAGCGAGCGTTCGCCAGGTGCGACTGAGGTGGATCGCGTCAACACACCGCGGAATGTACTACTACTTCTCCGATCGCCTTCCTCGTGGTTGGCGACCCGTCCTTGCTGCTGTCATCGGTATGAGAGCACTACTCAAAATGGTCGGCACCCTTGGGGGAGTCCCCTTCTACCGATGGGCGCATGGCGTCGAGGCGGCGCAGCACGCCGAGAGCTCATTGGAGTAGCGGATGCGGCCGGAGTTCAGCCCTCGCTCAGAGGCTCGCCTACTCCGGACACATCAACGACCTCCGGCAAGGTCTCGCCACGGAAGAGACCCGCGCTTGGGCCGTAGCCGTATAACGCGTGATCGGCGAGGAGGACCGCCGCGGCCGTGTAGGTGGTGCGCTCGCCTCCTGGATAACGGACGCATTGGGGATGGACGCAACCGGTCCAATAGGAACCGTCATCATCTCGGAGGTGTCGGGTCCAGCCAAGTAGCGTCTCCGCTTCTGCCCGGAGGCCAACCGAGTCCAGCGCCATAACGCACTCGGCCGTCTCGGCTGCCGTAACCCATGCCTGGTCAGCCACGCAGCGAATACCGACCCCTGGGAGGACAAACTCCGACCAACGCAGTTCGAGGCGTTCGCGGCCGGCTTGGCCCCCAAGAGCCCCTGATAGAACCGGGTAGTACCAATCCATGGCCCAACGAACTTTCGGAGCAAATGACTCCGGGCGATGGACTATGGCCTCGACCATTAGGTCGGCTGCAAGCTCCCACTCCGGTCGCTCGACCCCGAGCCGCTCAGCGACTGCCACTGCGCAGCGGAGGCTGTGAAGGATCGACGAGTTGCACGTGAGAAGGGCG
>CAZCCS010000460.1:0-2605 GCA_964497005.1 uncultured Acidimicrobiaceae bacterium
ATGGCGCTCGGCGAGTACGGGACCGTACTGGGAGCCGTGAGACTGGCCGGTCGGAACGCCGTGATCGCGCGGGAACGACATTGCCGGGCCCCGCTCAGGCCCGGACCCGAAAGGCTCCTCAAATAGCGTTGGCCGAGATGACGCCGTGGTTCAGGGCGAAGGGGCAGACGTCTTGAATCGCCGAAGTCGGTGAGCAGTTCGCGGACGACCGGTTCGGCCTCGCCGCAGTACTTGCACTCGAAGTCGCCGTACTCAACCAGCGTTACGAAGGCGTCTGCTGGTCCCCGGATGTGATCTCGTTCGATATCCACAGAAACCACGAGGTCCAAGAGGGTCTCCGAGCTACCTAGCTCGGCTCGCAGCCTCAGTCGTTTGGGAAGCGACTGGATCACTCTCAGGACACACCAGGTGCCGCCGCCGCGCCAGGTGCTGCGGTCAGCACCCCGAGTTTGGGCTCTTCAAGATAGCGACCACTGAAGCTGATCGTCGCTATAAGTAGCGAGACCGTGAAGCCGATCCCCGCCACCGATCCGCCACCGAAAACGGAGCCCCAGCCGACGGGCGGCTTTACCCGGCCACGGCTCAAGCGCGTCAGAACGCCGGTCCCTGCGCAGATGCCGACCGGCATGCCAACCACGTAGCCGATGAGAATGCCATCCGACGGGTGCGCCATTCAAAGCCATCATCTCAAAGCGAGCATCCGACCGACTCGACCGGATGCTCGGAGTTCAACTCACAGCAGTGCTCGATGGGGCCAGCACGACCTTCCCGGGTATGCCACCCGCGACTTTTTCCGCCCAAAGGCGAGGTCCGTCGGGGAGAGCACCGACGTCGCCCACAACTGGACGCAGGGATTCGGTATCGATGCGTCGAGCCAGCTGCGCTAGTTGTTCACCGCTCGCTTCGACAACGAAGAACAGGCATTTCACATCGGCTCGTTCGGCACCGGGAGCCTCGACTGCAGAGACGATCGAGCCCCCGGATCGAAGCATTGGCGAGGAGCGCCGGAGGACTTCTCCCCCGACGAGGTCGAACACTATGTCCGCCCCGTTCACCTCGCCGAATGCGTCGTGATCAAGGTCGAGATACTTCTCTGCGCCCACGCGCAGTACCAGCTCGCGCGCGTTGGACCTGCCGGTGCCGATCACCCGGGCACCGGCACTTACGGCAAGCTGGACGGCCAGCGTCCCCACCCCGCCGCCGGCACCGTGGATAACCACCGTCTCACCAGCTTTGAGGTCGCCGTGAACGAAGAGTGCCTGCCACGCCGTGAGCGCGGCCATCGGGAACGCTGCTGCGTCGAGGTGGGATAACGATGCCGGCTTGGTGGCGAGGTTCCTGGCCTCGACCGCCGCAAACTCGGCGAGGGAACCGTCCCGGTACCAGTCGGTCAACCCAAACACCTCGTCACCGACGTCGAATCCCGTGGTGCCGTACCCAAGCGCCACCACCGTTCCTGATACTTCGTGACCAGGTATCACCGGCCGCCGGTCCCTGCCCGAACGATCCACCCAAGTCGACGGCCACTCCAACTCAGTCGGAGTGAAACTGGCCGCACCGACCCGAATCAAGACATCCCCGATCCCAGGTACGGGCCGGGAGCGTTCTTCAACACTCATGCGGCCCGGAGCTTGCTCGGGCGCCCGGGCGAGGAGCGCAGCCATCTGCGACGGGAGGGTCGTCATGTCTTCACTCCTGGGGTAATCGGAAAGGCGGATTGGGGCGATCGGCCCAACATGATCGGTGCACTAGCGCGGGCTTGAAACCCGAACAGTCGTCCGTAGCCAGTGACGCCCCATGGCTAATGGCATCCGCTCGGTCGACTCCATCCGTTCATTGTTGCCGACTCTGCGTTATGACCACGCCTTGGCGCGGCGGACCGCTTCGAACCCGGCCCACGACCACCCCGCAAGAATCGCAGCCGAGTAACCGAGGCGTCTGGCCCCCACGGCCCTGTGCTGCCAGGGTAATTGCGCCTTCTGTGAAGTACTTGCCCTTGCGAGATCGGCTTATGAGCACTGTCGGTTGACGGGTTTGAGGGTGAGGGCGTTCGTCACACCTCAAAAGGCGTGGCAATATGAAACTGCCTCGTCAAAAAGGGGGTGTCTGATAGTCGCATGGCCGACATCTCGAACCAACCACCCGAAGACATCAAACAGTACGAAGACGTAGACCAGGCACTCGATGAGCAGGACGCCACGGGCGAGGGTTGGGGCCAGCGTGACATCGAGGACATCTCACTCGATCGGACCGAACTGGAAGAGTCGGGAGCCGATCTCGAGGATGAAGACCAGATCTCAATACTCGGGGGAGGCATGGACGACCCCGACGGGTCAGGTCCCCCGTCAGACCGACACGACATCGAAGCTGGCTGGGACACCGACCCGACGACAGCTGATCGGGGTGGCGGCGAGCAATCCGACGTCGGCGCCGAGGGTGATGCCGTCACCGACGACGAGCTGATCGATGTTTCCGATGTCGAAGGTGATCCAGAACTGGAAGTAATTGACACCGATCCGAGCGTTTTCGAGGAGATACCCGATGATGCCCCCGGTCCCGACTCTGCTCTCTAATAACGCGAGCATGGACATCACGAACTCCTCCA
>CAZCCS010000461.1:0-1824 GCA_964497005.1 uncultured Acidimicrobiaceae bacterium
CATTCGGGTCCGCGGGCGCCGTCTCGGCCTCCATCGGGTCCTCGGGCGCCGCGATCGTGGCCGGCGACATCCTCACGCACGGGCCAACGAACCAGACCTTCCAGGTCACGGTCGGCGGCACGTACTTCAGCGGGCAGCCGATCCCGATCTCCGCGCTCAGTGTCGGCCCGTCGACGAACCTGACCGCCGGCACGATCCTCACGTGGCAGAGCCCCAGGCTCGGCGTGAACAACGGCAACGCCACGATCGTGTCGCAGGCCGACGGATCGGGGCTATCTGGAGGAACGGGTCCGGAGACGGACAACCCCGACCAATTCCGGCAGCGGCTCGACTATCTCGCCGCGAACCCACCCGCGAGCGGAAACGACTCCGAGTACCAGAAGTCGATCAGCGAGACGCTGGCGAGCATCCAGGCCGTCTTCACGTATCCCGGGGTGCCGTTCCCGGGCGCGATTTCCTTTTCGTTCACGCTTCGGCCGGCGACCCCCGGGGCCAACCGGATCCCCACTTTCACGCAGCTTGCCCAAGCGGTCGCTCTTGTGGCTGGCATGATGCCAGCGGACGACGGGATCTTCGCGTGCGCCCTCGTCTCGAGTCCCGAGACCCTCGTCCTCAAGGTCAGCTGGGCGCAGGGAAGTCCGGGGTGGGCCGACTCCGCGCTGTTCCCGCAATATCACGCGAGCCCGAATCTCGTTGTCGCCGCGCCCACCGCGGGCGGCGTGCTCAGCGCGACCGCGTTCCGCGTTACATCGCCGAGCATGACCGAAGTCCCCATCGTGGGGCAGTCGATCGGATTCCTTGATCTGCCCAATCGGGTCTTTCGACGCAAGAAGATCCTCAGCGTCACCACGATCAGCGGGACGGCCTACGACCTCACCGTCGACACGACCAACGGCATCAGCGACACGAGTTATGTCCCCTTGAACGGGCAGGCATGTTGCCCGTGGAGCGATTCGCTCAACGATCTGATCACACCGGTTGTCGCGTACCTCGATACGCTTGGACCGGGCGAGCAGTACGCGTCCTTCTTCGACCCAGGACTTCGTCAGCGCCGATCCCCTCCGTCCCCAGCGCTCTGGCCGAACTCGATCACAAATCGTCTTCTCGGCGGGTCGGTGGTCCCTCAGGTTCCCCAGGGTCCGCAGCAGAACCAGCCCGCGGTCCCGACCCTCTTCACGGTCCCCTCGATTTACGACGTGCAGCTCCAGGAACCGACGGTGCCGTTCGCGACGCCAGTCGGAACCCCGGGCGTCTCCTCGTTCCTGTTGACGCTCGGAAATCTCGTCGCGTTCCCGGAGTGATCTGAATGCCCGCGCCTAATCAGTCGACATTCGACGGGAACCCGAACGCAAACCCGCCGACCACGTCCGGGTATCGACCGGGCCTACCCGACTTCAACGGAGCGGCGCTCACGGACGACACCCAGAATCCTCCGGACCCGCAGACGATGCCGGTGTCCTTTGTATGGAACACGTTCGCGTATCTGATCGTCAGCATCTGCCGCATGATCCCGTGCGCCAGCTTCGCGCTGACGCCTGGCGTGAGTCCTTCGATCCTGTGGTGGTTCACGGCGGCGCTCAACATCGCCTCGAACCCGTTCGCCATCACCCGCAACGGGGCCGGCGACTACTCGGTCACGTGGGCCGCGAACCTCTTCCCCGTCCAGGGATCGCCGAAGGCGTACCTGAATTCTCTGCAAGGCGCCCACAACGTCGGCATCCAGGCCCAGAACATCACGAACGGCGTTCGCATCCAGACGGTCCAGGATGCGGTCCTTACCGATCTACCGTTCACGGTCGACGTGTTCTGATGCCGAAGTTCTCG
>CAZCCS010000461.1:1834-2604 GCA_964497005.1 uncultured Acidimicrobiaceae bacterium
GGGCAGTTGCGGATGTCGTCCCTCCCGTCGCTCGTGGAGCTGTTCTACCGGCTTCTCCCCAAGCTTTGGGGCCGCCAGCTCGACTTCTCGGAGGTCGGTTCCTACAACGAACAGAAGCTATACGCGACGGCGCGCATGGCCGCGCTGATGGCGATCGAATTGGAGCACGCCGGAAACCAGGCCAACCCGCTCAAGGCCTACGACCTGATCCCGCTCCTCGAGCAGGACTTCATGCTCACGCCGGGCGCGAAGGACGATCTCGTGACGCGCCAGCGCGCCATCGCCGCAGCGCAGCTCCTACCGCAGGGCGCCATCGCGAGCAACGTCGTCAACTCGCTGAAGACGCTCATCGGGTCCGCCCTTCTCTCGTACGTTCCCAATCCAGCCGGAACCCCGACCGTCTATCCAAGCTCACCGGGTAGCGGGCCCGGAGCGTTCAAGGACGTCCGGATCCCGGCCAAGTTCCTGCAGCTCGTCGACCCTGTCGTCGTACTAGGCACACCACTCTGGTGCTCGTATCAGGCGCTCGACACGACGTCGCTCCCTGAACTCCAGTGGACCGCGAATTCGGCGTACTCCGTCGGCCAGCAGATCCTTCCGACGCCCGACCACGCGAACGGTTACGTCTTCGAGTGCACGACGGCGGGGACGACGGGCGCGACCCAGCCCACATGGCCAAACGCGGTCGGCGCCACGGTCGTCGATGGCGGCGTTACGTGGACATGCGTCGCCCCGATTGCCCCTGCGCTCTACCCGGGGGACGTGGTCGT
>CAZCCS010000462.1:0-2572 GCA_964497005.1 uncultured Acidimicrobiaceae bacterium
GTTGAGTTCGAGCGTCGCTCACCTGCAGGCCGCCTATGCGGTCGACGTGATCGGCGCCATCGTCGTCGCGCAGGTGGCCGCTCCAGCAATGAAGGCCGCGGGATTCGGCACCATGATCGTCACCGGAGGCGGATTCGCTGATCATCCGATCCCGGCCCTTGCGACGATCTCTCTCGGCAAAGCCGCTCTCCGGTCGGCCGCCACCATGCTCTGTGCCGACTTGGAACCGGACGGCATACGCGTGGCTACGCTCACGATCGCGGGACAGATCGTCGCCGGCACTGCCTTTGACCCGGAGCGTATTGCTGAGCGCTATTGGGATGTTGTCCAAACCGAGGGCCCGTGGCAGGCGGAGTTTCGCTTTACCGGCGAGTAGAGGAAGTCGCGGCGTAGTCAGGTTGTGATCGACGCCTCGTCCACGACAGGACTGCGGTCGGGCTATCGCCACTTAGCCGGCCGGGTGGCCGTCGGAGTCAGCTCGCCGTGGGCGAACCCAGGGGTCGCGTCTCGCTCCATTTGAGAACGATCTGCCGCTCCGCGATATACCAAGTCTGGTCGACCTTGGTGAAAGTATCGAGGTAGCGCAGCCAGGCGACCATCATCATGCGCTTGCCGTCTTCGGTGTAGACGTGGTGAGCGATTGTGTAGCTATCTCCGGTCGCCTGGTTACCGTCAAGGACGATGGTGCTTTGACCGTTGAAGTGCATAGTCGCCTCGTAACGGTTCAGATCATCAAACACCGGCGACAGCGCTTCTCGACCATCGAGCACGTAGCTTGGTTCGGTCCCCGGACCGTCCATGTACACCGCAAAGCGAGTGTCAATCGTGAAGAGAGCCTTTTGTCCCTCCGCGTCGCGGGTGTCGGCGCAATGGGCGTACGCGTCGAACAGCTCGCGTATAGCCAAGCGGTCTGTTGCCTCTGGAGCTGAAAGCGTGGGGTGCGATGCCATGACGGGCAACCTCCTCTTTGACAGTTGTATAATATTGACAGATGTATAAGAGCAGATATCCTGCCGGAGTGCAAGCGGTGGCGTCCGGTGGCTGATCGAACCGATCCCCGTATCGTGCGAACTGCCCAAGCTTGCAGAGGGGCGGTCGTGGAGCTCGCCTCGGAGCAGCCCATCTCAGAGATCACGGTGGCTGACCTGGCAGAACGTGCAAAGGTGACCAGGGCAACCTTCTACAACCACTACGCCAGCCCCCTGGAACTTCTCATAGAAGTCCTTCTCGCGGATCTTGAGCGTTCACACAGTCTCGAGGAGGAACGTCGCTCCCAAGGTGACCTCTCGGCGGCAGAGATGTTGCGCCTTTCGATCATGGATGTCGCCGATCACATCGAGCGCTTCCAGGCCGTCTACCAGCAAGCCGCGCACCACCCCGCCGACGGAGCGGTGTACGAGACTCTCGTGCGGCACTTCACCGACTTTGCCGTTGCGTTCATGGCTCGCTGCACCCACCCGGATCTGCCTGACACAAACCACGATGTCATTGCCCGGTTTGTCGCCCACGGATTCGCCGGAGCGATCAAGGCATGGCTTAGTGACAGCTCGGTAACCAAAGCGGACCTGATCGATGCTTCCGTCGCGTGTGCACCGGTCTGGTGGACATGAGCGGTTACCCCCAACATCGGGGGGGCAATCTCGCTCCTGCGACCCGAAGCGAACTTTCGAGTCGGTGGTGCTGGCGTGGAACAGGCTGCTTGGGCTAGCCAGCCTCGCCCGTTCCGCCCGTGCGGTCCAGCCCGTCGAGTTCGGCCAGGTCGTCGTCGGAAAGCTCGAAGTCGAAGACCCCGGCGTTCTCCTCAATACGGTCGCGGTGAGTGGACTTGGGCAGGACCACGGTGTCGCGTTGGAGGCACCAGCGCAGCAGGACCTGAGCAGGAGAACGATCGACCCGAGATGCGACTTCGCTCACACTCCGGTCTCCGAGATGGCGGCCGGTTCCCAGAGGGCTGTACGCCTCCACGACTATGTCGTGCCTGATGGCAGCGTCGAGCAGGGCTCGCCGGTACTCGAACGGACTGAACTGGACCTGGTTCACGACCGGAGGAACATCGGCGGTGCGCATGACCTCGTCCATCTCGCCCACCCCATAGTTGGACACCCCGATCGAACGGGTGTAGCCGAGCTGTAACGCCTTCTCCATCCCCGGCCAAGCCCAGGTGGCACCGCGCTGCGGCCAATGGACAAGATACAAGTCGACGTAGTCGAGCCCGAGTCGCCGCAAGCTGCCCTCGGCTTCGGCCTCCGGATCGCGACGCGATGGGGCGAACTTGGTAGTGATGAACAGTTCCTCGCGGGGCACGCCGCTTTCCCGCACGGCGCGGCCGACGCTCTCCTCGTTGCCATACAGCTGCGCTGTATCGATGTGGCGGTACCCGGCTTCGAGCGCCCATCGCACGGCATTTACGCACTCGACGCCGTTCGGGATCTGCCACACCCCCAGGGCGAGTACGGGGATTTCGCGGCCATTCGAGAGCGGGCGAGATTCCATGGCCGCTTCTTATCACCCGACAGGCACGTCGTCGACATCGTCGGGTTGCTCCCTTTGGCTACTGATGTCGGAGATATCC
>CAZCCS010000463.1:0-2571 GCA_964497005.1 uncultured Acidimicrobiaceae bacterium
ACTCGGCTCATAATCGAGTTGTCGTCGGTTCAAGTCCGACCGCCGCTACCAGAAGCATCGACGAGAGAGGTTTGAGTCCGTGGCCAGGAACGAGAAGCGGGTGAAGGTGACGCTTGCTTGCGACGTCTGCAAGCGCCGCAACTACATCACCACCAAGAACAAGCAGAACGATCGGGAGAGGATCGAGATGAAGAAGTACTGCCGGTGGGACCGGCAGCACACCCTTCACAAGGAGACCCGGTAATCCAGCCCGAACCCGCCTCTGCCGACCGCCGCGGTCGCAGGAGGCGCGACGGTGAACCCTGCGCCGACGTCGTATCCATCCGCTCCGCCCGCGCCATGCGCGGGGGGGACCTCGGCGCGCTGGTCGACTGCGCCAGGGAGGGCGATCGCGGGGCGCTCGACGAACTGGTCCGGGTTACCTACGCGGACACCTACACCCTCGCCTACCGGCTGACCGGACACGAGGACGACGCACGCGACGTGGTCCAGGAGGCGTATTTGAGGGCGTATCGGGGGCTGCGTCGTTTTCGCGGGGACTCGCAGTTCACGACCTGGCTGTACCGGATCACCGCCAACTGCTCAGCGAACCTGATCGCAAAACGGGCCCGTACCCGCACCGAAGCGCTCCCGGATGATGCGCCCTTGGTGGACACCCATCCCGACCACGACCCCGAGGAGCGCGCGGCAGGAGAAGCGGATCGAGCCAGGGTCGCCGGCGCCCTCGCCGCGCTGCCCGCGCGGCTGCGCCAGGTGATCGTGCTGCGCGACATCTACGACCTTCCTCACGGGTCGATAGCCAAGGAGCTAGGGATCTCCGAGGCGGCGGCGAAGGTGCGACTCCACCGGGCCCGCCGGCGCCTGAAGGAGTTGTTGACCGAAAAGACCGAGAGGCCCGAGAGGTCCGAGAAGCCCGAGAAGCCCGAGAAGCCCGAGAAGAATGCGCTCGCTAGCTGAGATCATCCAGTTGCGCACGGGAGCGTGCCGGGAGGCGGCCGGCGCGCTTCCTGCCATCGCCGCGGGGGAGTACCCGTTGGGCGCCCCTTCGCAGATCGGTGCGCACGTCGGGGAGTGCCTCCGCTGCCAGGCCGAGCTGTCCGCCTACCGTCGCCTTCTTGATCAGCTTCACGAACTCCGCGGGGATCTGGAATCGCCGCCCGAAGGCGCGCTCGCCAGCCTGCTGGAGGCCCTAGCTGCGGAATCGGCGCCGGGAACCCACTGGGCGGTCCGGGCGGCCTATTTGGGTGGCATCACCGTTGCTACTGCTGCTGCGGGCGCTGCCGGCGTCCTGGTTTGGATGAACCGCCGTCGGCCTGGACTGGCCAGGGCCAGCTAGCCCGGCGACGCGGCCGCTCTTTTTCCGGCAGGCGGTTGGGCCTGCGGATGGCTCAACTGCGCCGGCGCAGGGCTACCAGCAGCAGGGAGCTCAGCTCTTCCTTCGAGTCGTCCGGCAAGCGGTTCAAATCGCAGCGCTCGGCGACCGCTGCCCAGAGCCGCCAGCTGAGCTGCTCCCCCGATTCGGTCAGAGCGACGCACTTGACCCGCCGGTCCTCCGGGTAAGGCTGGCGCTCGACCAGGCCCCGGGTCTCGAGTCGGTCGACCAGGCCGGTCAGGTTGGATGCCTCGCAGTTCATCTGGTCCGCGAGCCGGCGCATCGGGCTAGGCCCCTGGCGAAGCCGGCGAAGCACGTCGACCTGGGCGATCGAGAGCCCCTCCTCCTCGGCGACCTCGCGCACCTGTTGTTTTGTGCGGTCCATCAACTCGACAGCAAGCGCGGCCAGCCGAAGCTCGAGGGACGGAGAACGGGCTTCGGTCACGGCCATGTCACGGAGGGTAGCGGAGGTCACACCAATATTAAGTTGACAAACTGAAGTATCGACGGGCTAAATGATATTGGCCTCCTTGTCCCCCCGAGGAGCTTTTGTCACTTAGGAGCCGTTGATGGCTTTCGCTGCTTACGACCCACTCGCCGGGCTCTCTTGGACAACCCGCGTGCGCTGGCGCCGGGCGGAGCGCCGGGTGCGAAAGGAGTTCGAGTCCGACACCCTCGCGGAGCTCCGCGAACTCGCCCGGGCCGAGGCGACGGTCTCCTGGATCACCGCTTCGGGTGGAACCGAACGGGTCTCCGGCGGCGGCATCCTCGGCCCGGTGGAGCTGTCCGCCGGCGGCCGGCGGATCGCTGCGAGGGCGGTGTGGGGGCCGGCGTGGTCGTCGTTGTCGGCTGCCGCCGCGCAGGGGAAGGTGGTCCTGGCGGGTGCCGGGCGTTACAGCGGATCGTGGTTCCTGCGATTCCGGGTGCTGGCCGGCGACGACCACACGCCCCGCGAGCTGCCGTTGCTTGGTGCCGGGGTGCGCATCATCCCTCACTCGGGTGGCGAGGGCCACTTCCTGGCAGCCGGCCCGCCGCGCCAGCCCGCGCTCGTGTAGCCGGTCTGGTCGGTCCCACCGGTCGTCTGAAAGCGCCGCCTCCCGCCAGCCGATCGGGTCGGACCGGGTGCTATCCTCGAGAGTTGGAAAGCCCCCGACCAGCAGGTCAGCCCTGCAGAGGGGAGTAGCTCAATTTGGCAGAGC
>CAZCCS010000464.1:0-2553 GCA_964497005.1 uncultured Acidimicrobiaceae bacterium
AACCGAGGCCCCATCGATCCACGGTCCCGGGCTTGAAGTTGGTTATCACCACATCGGCGTTGTCGGCCAGACGCAGAAACACCTCTCGTCCCGCAGGGATGCGCATGTCGACGGTGACGCTGCGTTTTCCCCGATTGCACGCGGTGAAGTAAGCAGAACGCGGTTCGCCTGGCCCCGACGGAAGCCATCTGCTCTGATCCCCGAAACTGGGCAGCTCCACCTTCACGACGTCCGCTCCCCAGTCATGAAGTGTCGCGGCGGCCTGAGGTCCTTGCACCAGCAGACCCGCTTCGACAATCCGGATTCCTTGCAGGGGACCTCCGGCGGCTTCGGGCGGTTCCATTCGCCGGATCATAGGGCTGCGCGAGTCGATTCTCGGGTTGTCGGCATGTTGCGAGGTGCCACCATGTGATCGTGAGGACGCCACTGCTGCGGCGGCGGATAGCGACCGCGTTGGTCGCCCTGGCGGTGGTGCTGGGAGGAGGAACGCTCGGCTACACGGTCATCGGCCTGACCCCGCTCGACGCGCTCTACCAGACCGTCACCACGGTCAGCACCGTCGGGTTTCGCGAGCTGTTCCCGCGGAGCACATCGGGAAAGGTGTTCACGATCCTGCTCATCCTCACCGGGGTCGGAACCGTGCTCTACGCCTTCGGTGTCGTACTGGAGGCGGTCATTGAAGGAGATCTGTTCGATGTTTGGGGGAGGCGCCGCATGGAACGCAGAATCAACGACCTCAAGGGACACATCATCGTCTGCGGGTACGGCAGAGTCGGGCGGGCGGTCGCCGCGAACCTCGCCGCGGCAGGCGAGGCATTCGTGATCGTCGACCAGGACGCCGACCGCCTGGCAGAGAGCGAATACCTGACGCTCGCCGGGGACGCCACCGACGACGAGGTCCTCCGCCACGCAGGGATAGAACGCGCGCGGGCGCTCGTCGCTGCCACAAGCACCGACACGACCAACGTCTATCTCGCTCTCAGCGGCCGAGCCTTACGCCCGGATCTGTTCATCGTGGGCCGGGCGCGGATCGCCGACTCCGAATCGAAGTTGCTGCGCGCCGGAGCCGACAGGGTGATCAACCCTCAAGCGATCGGCGGTGCACGGATCGCCGCGCTGCTAATGCAGCCCCACGTGGCGGAGTTCCTCGATGTGGTCACCCACGAGGCACAACTCGAGTTCCGCCTGGCCGAGGTTCCGGTCCGCACCGAATCACCGCTCGCGGACCGCTCACTTCGGGATGCGCGCCTGCGCGAGCGGACCGGGGCGCTCGTGCTGGCGCTCCGCGGGGCGCACGGTCAGTTCACGACGAATCCCGGTCCAGAGACAGTTGTGTCCGGCGGTGATGTGCTGATCGTCATCGGCACCAGCAACCAGATCGAGGACCTCGTGGTCCTCGCCGCCCAGACCGACGGCGCAGCCTGACGAGGCTTGAGGTTGGGCCAGAATGTCAGGAACCGGCACGTACCAGGAGGGTTGCAATGTGGAACTCGTTCAGCACTGACGCGGATCTCGGGATAACCGCGGAGATCACCACCTACGCGGCCGGTCATGGCCATCAGAGCCACGCCTACGTGGTCCGACCCAAAGGCGCTGGTCCGTTCCCCGGCGTTGTCGTGGTCCATCACATGCCGGGTTGGGACGAGTTCTACCAGGAGTTCTCTGAGCGGCTCGGCCGGCACGGCTACCTCGTCATCTGCCCTGACCTTTACGACCGCGCCGGCCACGGCCTTCCTGATGACGTGGCCGCGAAGATTCGCTCAGAAGGCGGGGTGCATGACGACACGGTCGTCGCCGATTGCGCCGCGGCGCTCGAATGGCTGCGCGCCGACCCGGGGTGCACGGGCCGGGTAGGCATCATCGGATCGTGTTCGGGCGGCCGGCACAGCCTCCTCGTCGCTTCTTTGGTCGAAGGGTTCTCGGCGGTGGTCGACTTGTGGGGCGGCGGAGTGATCATGTCGCCTGATCAATTGTCGCCCGCCCGTCCGGTCGCACCGATCGACTACACGGACCGTCTCTCAGCGCCTTTATTGGGCATTTTCGGGAACGACGACCAGTTCCCGACACCCGAGCAGGTTGACGCCCACGAAGCCGAGTTGAAGAAGCACGGCAAGGAGTACGAGTTCCACCGTTACGACGGAGCCGGCCACGGCTTCTTCTACTACCACACCCCTGCTTACCGGCCACAGCAAGCGATGGACGGCTGGAACAAGATATTCGAGTTCTTCGGACGCGAGCTAGGAAGCGAGGGCTAGCCCAATGTGCACAACAATTTCCGAGTCGGTCGCGGTCCGAGGCGCCGGCCGCGGGGCATCGGGTTGGTTTCCTCTCGCCAACGCGACAGTGGGCTTCGATCACGCTTCCCACACGGGGGCGGAACACGCGTTGCTGCTCGATTTCTCCAACTATGACCTGGGGACAGGTGCTCGGGTGGGGGTCGAGCTCGACCTCGCCTCGGGTAAGGCGCTCGTCGAGAAGCTAACCGCCGCGATCGCAGCCGCTGAGGCCACGGGGCTGCGCGAGTAGTCGCTGGGGCGGGCGGCGGGTGCCGGC
>CAZCCS010000465.1:0-2174 GCA_964497005.1 uncultured Acidimicrobiaceae bacterium
GTTGAACCGGTCGTCGTGGCCGACGCGCACCGAGGCGTTGAATTCCTCGACCGTGCCGCGCAGGGCGCCGGGTGGGACGCCGATCGACGACGCAAGCGCTTCAACCGTGTCGGCCCGGTGCATCGTCCCGATGGCGTACCAGGACTTCGGCAACGCCTGCCGGGGAAGTATGGCGGCGAACTGGTAGCGGTTCCTGGCTCGCTGGTCCATGATGAACCAGGCGGGTATGTGGCCGCCCTGTTCGGCTTCGAACCTGAGCTGGTCGTGGACGAAGTTCACGTAAGGGGCGGACTCGTTGGTGAAGCGCAGTCCAGCCTGGTTGACGATGATCGATCCCGGCATGGACCGCTCCGACACCAGCGGGAACAGCCGCTGCTTGGGCAGTTCGACCGCCGGCATCCACCACGCGTCGTCCATCAGATCCACAGCGGCTCCGGCGTCCTCGCCGAGCCGGATCCCGTCACCGGTGTTGGTCGGTGCCCCCATGCTCCAGTCACGGTCGATTTGCTGGAAGAACTTGGAACGCAGCTCCGGATCGTGGTCGAAGCCTCCGGTGGCGAGGATCACGCCCTGGGCCGCCTCGAGGGTCAGGCGGGCGCCGTCCTTCTCCACGCTCACACCGGCGATCCTTCCGTCCTGGTTCACCAGTTCGATGACCGGGCAGGAGAGCCATACCTCGATCCCGGCTTCTGCGAGCGCCATTCGCAGCCTCGCGACAAGCGCCGCCCCCGTCGTCGCCATACGGCGGCGCCGCACCACGTTGGAGGCCACCCGGCCCGCTGCGCGCATGGCGGCCTTCTTGCCGAGCCAGGTCCGGGTCACCTGGCCGAGGTCGTGGAAGTCGGTGGCGGTGATCCACAATCCGGCCGGTCCGACTATGCCCGAGGAGAGCATGTCCCTCTCGAGGGGTCCGAGTTGGCGCTTGTCGAAGGGCCGTGCCTCGATCGAACGCCCCTTGGGACGGCCCCCGGGTGCCTCGGGGTGGTAGTCGCTGTAACCGCGGCACCAGAAGAAACGGAGGTGCCGGCTGGTCCTCTCCAGGAAGTCGAGCGCGAGCGGCGCTGCGGCGACGTACATGTCCAGTCGCTCGGGCGGAACCCGGTCGCCGACGATGGCTCTCAGGTAGGTCCGCACGTCGGCCGGGTCGTCGCGAAGGCCCTGTCGAAGGAGGGTCGGGTTGTTGGGGGCCCAGATGCCGCCGCCGGACAGAGCGGTGCTGCCCCCGTACTTGGCGGCCTTCTCGACGAGGACGACGCTCGCCCCCGAGGCGGCGGCGGTGAGCGCCGCCGTCATGCCCCCGGCGCCGCTGCCGACCACTACGACATCGAACGCCTTGTCCCAACGGGAATCCATCAGGTCGATGATAGGTAACCAGTTCTCCGGATCGCCGGGGCGGGTCCCGATCATCGGAATTCCGTCTACAGCCACTCGCCGGCGAACTGGTCCAGCCAGTCCCGCCATTGCTCGACGTCCCAGGGATTCCCCGAGTCGGGGTCCGAGCTCACCTTCTGCTCAGCGGATCGCTTCCCGAACAGCTGGCTCCAGATGTCCGCGGCGCAGCGCCGCACGAGGGGGACGACCCGGCTGACATCCACCTGATGAACCGGACCGCTGACTGACACCGCTGCGATCGCCCGCCCGGCACCCCGGATCGGAGCGGCCACGCATCGCAGACCGGGAAGGTTCTCCTCGGTCTCCATCGCCCAGTGCGCGGTGCGCACCGTGGCGAGCTCTTGACGGAACAGCTCCGGCACGACGATCGTCCGCCCGGTCCTTCGCTCGAGGCCCTTGGAGATCACCTCGTCGATGACCTTGTCGGTCGAGAAGGCCAGGAGCACCTTGCCCGCCGCCGTGCAGTGGGCTGGCATCCGGCCGCCCACCCGGGTTGGCAGCGCCGGCGATCCGTGACCCCAGATCTTCTCGAGGATCACCACGTCGCTTCCCTCGAGGATCCCGAGGTGAACCGAGTGCTTGGTAGCGGTTTGCAGGTCCTGGAGGTAGGGGAGCGCCCGTTCACGCAGATGGGTGCGGGTTGACACCAGACCGCCGACCTCGAAGAACCGGACCCGGACGCGTTCGGACGGGACTTCCTCTTCGCCCTGCGCTCGCGCCCCGAGGAGGAGCTCGAAGCGACGAGACGCCGCCTCTAGGTCCTTCACGGCGATCCCGAGGTG
>CAZCCS010000465.1:2184-2527 GCA_964497005.1 uncultured Acidimicrobiaceae bacterium
TCCGGTCGTGGTCCGCTCGAGCCAGCGGAGGTCTACCAGCTGGTCGGCCATCCGGTGAACCGTGGACTTGGGCAGACCGGTCCGGTCGGTCAGCTGGCTGAGACTCAGGTTGGGAGAAACAGCATCGAAAGCGTCGATGATCAAGGAGATGCGCTCCGCTACCGACTCCCGGTGCTCCCGTTCGCCTGGGGCGATTCCTTCCGGTCCGCCGGCGTGCTCCGGTCCCCCTAAATCCCGTCCCCCCAATTGAACTGCCACAGCGCAAGCCTACCGCCGGTCCACCCATCGGGACGAGGCGGCCGGGGCGGGTGCTCTCTCGAGTCGAGGGGTTGGCTCAGGCGTC
>CAZCCS010000466.1:0-989 GCA_964497005.1 uncultured Acidimicrobiaceae bacterium
CCGCCTGGAGGTGCTACCGGACCGTCTGCTGCTCTACACCGACGACGGCGACGCCACCGCCGAAGCCGTGCACGGCCGCCAGGTGTCCCCGATGAGCCTCCTCGTCCGCCGCTCGACGCTCGAGGACGTCTTCCTGCGCCTGACCGGGCGCCAGCTGGTGGACTGAGCCGCGGTGGCGCTTCCTCCGCCGGTGCGCGCCATCGGTTACTTCGCGCGCGCCTACCGGAGAACGTGGCGCGCGTCGGTGGCGTCCACCTTCGTGAACCCGCTGCTCTACCTGCTGGCGATGGGGGTCGGCCTCGGATCGTTCGTCAACAAGGGGTCCCATGGCGCTGCTCTCGGACACCTCACCTATCTCCAGTTTGTGGCACCGGCGCTCGCCGCGACCGCGGCGGCGACCACCGCGACAGGCGAGGCGATGTACCCGGTTCTCGGGGCGATCCGATGGCAGCGCAGCTACCACGCGATGCTGGCTACGCCGCTCCGGGTCCTAGACGTAGTGGCAGGACACCTGTCCTGGATGGCCACCCGGGTGGCGATGGCGGTCGCCTCCTATCTCGTGGTCATGGCCGCGTTCGGCGCGGTTCTCTCCTGGTGGACGATCGCCGTGCTGCCGGTCGGGATCCTCACGGGTATGGCCTTCGCGGCCCCGCTCGCAGCGTTCGCGGTCAGGCAGGACTCCGACAACGCGTTCCCGCTCATATTCCGGCTGGCAGTGGTGCCGCTGTTCCTGTTTTCGGGCGTGTTCTTCCCGATAAGCCAGCTCCCGGCGGGGCTGCGGGTCCTCGCCTACATCACCCCGCTCTGGCATGGGGTCGACCTGAGTCGGCAGCTGACTCTCGGGAGGGTCGACGGTCTCGCCGCGCTCGGGCATCTGGCGTTTCTGACATCGCTGTGCGCCCTCGGGGTGTTCGCAGCGGTGCGGAACTACCGCGCGAGGCTGCTGGTGTGAGCGCGGGGGCGATGTGGGCCCGACCGGTCCCGCCGGC
>CAZCCS010000466.1:999-2527 GCA_964497005.1 uncultured Acidimicrobiaceae bacterium
GTTCGGGCTCGGGCGCAGCCGGAGGCTGATCGAACGGAACGTCCTGGTCTTCCGCAAGACGTGGTGGGTGTTCGCATCCGGGATCGCGGAGCCGGTGTTCTACCTGCTCTCGATCGGTATCGGAATCGGGAAACTCGTTGGCGGAGTCCCCGGCCCGAACCACACGCTCGTTTCGTATGCCACCTACGCGGCGCCGGCGTTGCTCGCGTCGTCGGCGATGAACGGCGCCGTGATCGAGAGCACCTACAACGTCTACTTCAAGCTGAAGTACGCCAGGGTGTACGACGCGGTGCTGTCCAGCCCCATGGAGGCAGCTGACGTCGCACGCGGGGACATCTTGACCTCGTTGCTTCGCGGCTCGGTCTATGCAGCGGTTTTCGTGGCGATGATGGCGGCGCTAGGTGACGTCCAGTCCGCGTGGACAGTTCTCACGCTGCCCGCTGCGGTGCTCGTCGGGTTCGCGTTCGCGGCGGTCGGGATGGCGGCCACCACGTACATGCGCGGCTGGACCGACTTCGACTTCGTGAACCTGGCGCTGCTGCCGATGTTCCTGTTCTCGACCACGTTCTACCCGCTGTCGGTGTACCCGAGGTGGCTCCAACTCGTCGTCGAGTGCACGCCGCTCTTCCATGGCGTGGCGATCATCCGCGCTCTGACCCTCGGCGATGTCGGCTTGGGCATGCTCGGCCACGTCGCCTACCTGACCGTGATGGGGCTCATCGGTTTGACCGTCGCCGGGCGGCGTATCCGCAAGCTGCTGCTCAGCTGATCAGGGCGACGCTCCCGCGCCCGCTACTCCGATACGAGGGCGTCCACGAACTCGGTCGCGTCGAAGTCGACCAGGTCTTCGGCGCCCTCCCCGAGGCCGACCATCTTGATCGGGATACCGAGCTCTGAACGGATCGCGAGCGCGATGCCTCCCTTGGCGGTCCCGTCGAGTTTGGTGACCACCACGCCGGTCACCCCGACGGCCTCTGCGAACTGGCGGGCCTGGATGAGGCCGTTCTGACCGGTGGTCGCGTCGATGACCAGCAGCACTTCGGTCACCTTGCCGGGCGGACGCTCGGCGACGCGCCGCACCTTCCTCAACTCCTCCATCAGGTTGGTCTTGGTGTGCAGCCTGCCCGCCGTGTCGGCGAGAACAAGCTCGCAGCCACGCGCCGCGGCGTGCTGGACCGCGTCGAAGACCACCGCACCCGGATCACCGCCTTCATTGCCGCGGATGACCGGGGCGCCAACCCTTTCTCCCCACGTCTCCAGCTGGTCTGCGGCGGCTGCACGGAACGTGTCGGCTGCAGCCATCACCACCTTGCGCCCGGATTGGATCTCGCGTTGGGCCAGCTTGGCGAGGGTGGTGGTCTTTCCCACACCGTTCACGCCGACCATCAGCCAGACGGTCGTTCCTTCGCTTGCCAGATGAAGCTCCGCATCCCCCGAGAGGGATTCGGCCAGCTCCGCCTTCAAGGCGTCGAGCAGGACTTCAGGGTCGGTTATGCCGTCCTGCTTGACCCGGGAACGCAGATCGTCG
>CAZCCS010000467.1:0-2526 GCA_964497005.1 uncultured Acidimicrobiaceae bacterium
GCCAGGCCGCCGCCGGCACGTTCGCCAAAGCCGACGAGCTGGTGGCGATCGGCGAGTCGATGGGAGGCCTCGGCCGGCGGGTCTTCTCCGTCGCCAGCGAGCACGTCTTCGGCCCTGCCCTAGAGCAGGAATTGGCGTGGATGGCAGAGATCTCCCGCCGTGCACGCCAGCCGGTGACCTACATGGTCCTCGACGTCCCGTTCCTGCCCGGTTCTTGGCGTCAGGCGATCGATCACGGCGTCGAGCTGAACCGCGACGGCGCCTGGCTGGTGCCCCAGGTCGCCGGAAAGCCGGCGTCGTTGATGGTCGGTTGGGACTCGACCTACCACCTGTTCACCGGACACCAGGCATACCTGCCGCTGGCCGACCTGCCGATCGAAGAACGCCTCTCGCGCCTGGCGGATCCGCAGGTGCGCCAAGCGATCCTCGACGAGCCGCTCAGCTTCACCAACCCGTTCCTGGCGATACTTCACGCCAACATCGCCAACCTTTATCAGCTCGGCGACCCGCCCGACTACGAGCCGGCACCTGACCGGAGCGTCGCTGCAATCGCCGAGCAGCAACGCCGGCGCCCTCTCGAAGTCGCCTATGACCTGATGTTCGAACGCGACGGCAAGGAGCTGCTGTACGCCCCGCTGCTGGGCTACACCGATCGCAACTTCGACGCGTTGCGTGAGATGCTCCTCCACCCGGCCACCGTGCTCGGCCTCGCCGATGGTGGCGCGCACGTGGGGCTCATCTGCGACGGCGCAATGCCCACCTTCCTGCTCACCCATTGGGTGAGAGACCGCACCCGTGGCGAGACGATCAGCCTCGAGAAGGCCGTCCAACTGCAAACCGCCCGCACGGCCGCACTGTTCGGGTTCAGCGACCGGGGCCGCCTCGCCCCTGGCCTACTGGCGGACGTAAACGTCATCGACTTCGACGGGCTGCGCCTCGGCGAGGTCGCAGTGGCACGAGACCTGCCCGCCGGCGGTAAACGACTCGTCCAGCGCGCCTCCGGCTACCTCGCCACCATCAAGTCGGGCGTCATCGTGCGAGACCACGACGCGCCGACGGGCGAGCGCCCCGGTCGTCTGGTGCGCGCGGCTGGCTGAAGTAGGAGACGTCGTCATAGAAGGTGGTCTCTGAACCAGTCAGATGCGAGGCCTGCCACCTGTTCGAGCGCGCCCGGCTCCTCGAAGAGATGGGTCGCCCCCTCTATTACCTCAAGGCGGTGCTCGGCAGGCAGAACCTCGGCCGCCTTTCGGTTCAACTCGAGAACGGTCGGGTCGCGACTCCCGACGATGAGGAGCGTCGGCGCTCGCACCCGCATTAGTTCGTCGCCGGCAAGATCCGGCCGGCCCCCTCTCGACACGATCGCCCCGACGTCAGCTTCGTCTCTTGTTGCCGCTACCAGCGCGGCTGCTGCGCCGGTGCTGGCACCGAAGTATCCGAGAGGCAAGTCTCCGAGTCCGCTCACGCTGCGGATCCAACCGGTGGCGACTAGCAGTCTCTCCGCCAGAAGGTCGATGTCGAACCGCATCTGGCCGCCGCCTAGTTCGAGAGCCTCCTCGCTCGAGCTGAGGAGATCAAGAAGGAGGGTCGCGATCGTGTCCTCTTGAAGCCGGCGGGCGACCTGACGGTTCCGCGGGCTGTGACGGCTGCTGCCGCTTCCATGGGCAAACAGCACCACAGCACCGGCTTCGGGTGGAACTGCCAGGTCCCCCTGAAGCGACCCGATGCCGGAAGGTATCTCTACGGACATCTCGGACACGGTCATTGTTGATTCCTTGGTGGCAGGTTACGACCCGGCGGCGAGGTAGCTATCGCCCGGGGCAGTCACACTGAGATGGGCCTTTTTGCTGGGCACGTCGGAATTCGGACACAGGTTGCGAAGCGGCCCAGCGACGCCGGCTTTGAGGAGACCACGGCCCCCGTACCGAGAATCGCCGACTGCTCGTGCGAATTCTCCGATGAAAGCCGGTCCGTTCTGGGCGTCTACCTGCCCATTTGCGCCGGTCGGTGGTCTGTGCGAAAGTTCGCCAGAGGATATGAGACGGGTTATCCTGACACTTGCGCTGCTAGCTATCTCAGCCTCGGCGTGCTCGGGGGGTTCGGGGCATGCCAGCCCCACGACCTCAACCACCCTCGGACCCAACCCGGACGTGGTCCCGCAAGTGATCACCCCGGACTATGTCAACGCCGTCTTCAAGGTGCTCAACCATCTTGATGGGGACGTCACACGTTCACTCGTCTCCGACGGCAAGGTCACGACTCAAGACGATGCGATCCTCCGGGCTATCTACAACGATCCGCTCTATCCCGAAGAGGTCAAGATCGCGCAGGAAAGTCTTCAGCAAGACACATCCAACGTGCTCAAGCCTCCAGGAGACATTCAGACCGTCGTGTTGAAGCTGATTGATTCCTCGCCCAACTGCCTCTTCGTTCAAACGCAGAGCAGCTACGAGGCGGTACTCGTGCACCCCACTCCTCCGGCGCCTTCTGAATATTGGTCCCTCAAGCCGAAACAGCCAGAAACTGACC
>CAZCCS010000468.1:0-2520 GCA_964497005.1 uncultured Acidimicrobiaceae bacterium
GGGCGCCGAACTGGGCCGAGTTCCATGCCGAACTCAATGTCGCTGAGGACGACATCTCCATCACCAAGCGAGGCTGGAATGCCTTCTACGGAACCGAGCTGGACCTCGAGCTGAGGCGCCGGAAAATCACCGGGATCGTGCTCGCCGGAATCTCAACCAGCATCGGCGTTGAGTCTGCGGCCCGGGCTGCGAATGAACGAGGCTACGAGCTGACTATTGTGACCGACGCCGTCACCGATACGTCCGAGCGCGCTCACCTCAACAGCCTCGAGGTGATCTTCCCACTGATCGCACAGCTCGCTACCACTGACGAAGTGCTGACTGCGATCGAGTCCGGTCACTGACCCTAGAAAGGGCAACACCAGACAAGAGCCATGCGAAAACGAACATCCGCCCCTTACGAATCCTCATTTGTTGGTGCCTTCCCACTGCTCGGCTCTCCCCAACGCCCGTCCCCGCTATCTCGGAGAGGTGGGCCGAGGAAGTAGTACTGGGCGAGGCGCAATACCTGCTCGTCGTCGAGGTGATCGATGTCAACGCGCACGTCAGCCACCACCTTGGCGGCGACATCCTTGCGGTGCCTCTCGACGTAGGCGACCCATTGGTGCGATGCGTTCGCCTTGCCCTTACCGTGGCCCAGCAAGAGGATCGACCCCGCCGGCGCCAATACATGGGTCACCTCGCGCCAGTACTCCGGACTGTCGTCTTCGTAGGTGCCGCCTGGGTTCCCGGCGCGATGGTGAACTTTGTGGAAGTGACCACGCGGATCGACGGGAACGACGCGTTCGGGCCGTTGGCCACGCGCCGCATCAGTGGGATAAACGGTGGTTTGGCGGAAGTCGATGACCGCGACGACGCTCTTGTTCCGGACGAGCTCGATTTCGTCGACCATCGCTCAGACCTCCTTGCCCTTGGCCTCCAACTCCTCCACGACCGCACCGTATCCGGCACCGGTGAGCATCCTGCGGAGATCGACCACCTGCTGGGGGTCGATGTCCTTCTGCTTGGGACGGGTGACAACCTCGGTCTCAGCTCCGACGTGGACGGAGAATTTGCCGTCATGCCGACGCTCGACGGACCCTACGGCTTCGAGCAAGGACAATACGGCGCGCCACTCGATGTTATGGCTGGTCGGATGTTGAAAGATCTGCAAGAGGGTGTCACGTTGATTGCTGTCAAGGTGCTGAGGACCTGAGGTCGACGACATGTTGCTCCTATCGTGATGAACGGGGCCCTGGATCCCGTTCGTCCGGTCCTGCGCTCGAGGCTACGGATGGGCTTGACGAGTTGTACGATGCGTCCCCCAACGATGGGCGGCACACTTACCGAGTTGACCAACCCACTTTCGTGCGACGGTCCCTATCTTCGGCGGCGTTCCCGACTCACCTCGTCTAGGTGATGTACGGGCGACACCTCGAATGTTACCCTTTTTCTTACCCCTTATTACCCGGTCATTGGACCGCCAGCCTCACCAGTGGGGAGGCGACTCTCCATCCGTTTGCCAAGGGAGGATTCGCGAAATGACCATCAGCGATGTGCGTGCTGCTGTGGAGGCCGAGCTCGACTACGACCCGCTCATCGACCCCTCGGCGATTACCGTCACCAATCGCAACGGCTTCATCATGCTCGACGGCTTCGTGCCCAACTACCCCCAGTACCTTGAGGCGGGGGACGCGGCGAGGCGTGTCGCGGGCGTGGTCGGCGTGCAGAACAACCTCGAAGTCGGGCTATCAACGAAACAGATCCGTTCCGACCACGACCTGACAGAGGCCTGTAATACGGCGCTCGACATGGACTTGGTCGTTCCGGTCACAGTGGAGGCGACCGCGGAGGCCGGCAGGGTCACGCTGACCGGGACGGTTAGCTACGCGGCCCAACGCGATGCCGCCGAGGACGACGTCGCCGCTCTGATCGGAGTGCGAAGCATCACCGACCTGATCACGATCCTGAACGGGGAGGTGTCACCTGACGACATCACCCTCGCTGTGCAGCAGGCCCTCGACCGCAATGCTCTGATCGTCGACGACAGCGACGTTCATGTCACGGCTGGAGGACACACCGTGACGCTGGGCGGCCACGTTCGCAGCTGGGCAGAGCACGACGCCGTCGTGGACGCTGCGTGGATGGCTCCAGGCGTCTACGACGTGCACGACGACGTGTACGTGACGGGCTAAGCAACCAACTAACAGCCTTTTGCCGTTGTAGCGATCGCTGCGTTGACCGGCGAGGTGTTGGCGTCGGACTTGACCGCGGCGCCCTACCTGGTGGCACCCGGGCCGGGCGTGCTTCTCGTTTTTTGGATCGCACCTCAAGCCTGAGGCACCTTCGTTGCTCACTGGGCGACCTCATCACCCCGCGGCATCCCTCTACGGGGTGGGCTCCAAAAGCAATGCCGCTTGGCCAGATTCTTCGTCGGCTGCCACGTTTTGCACCATACGGCCAAGAACGTCTTCAAGACGGGCCACTTCGTCCTTGGTGATGCCGGAGCGGAGTAGCCGGTCGAACGCCGCCGCCGCCGTT
>CAZCCS010000469.1:0-2518 GCA_964497005.1 uncultured Acidimicrobiaceae bacterium
CGCCTCCCAGCTCCGGCCAGCCGCAAGCTGCTGCTTGACCTTGTCCTCGTAGAACTGAGCCCAGCCGGGTGGCTTGGCGACGACGCCTGGAGGTAGTGGTGGGTCGGGATTCAGTGGACACCAGGTGAACTCTGTCCGCCAGTGCTCGGGGTCGTGTCTGATCTCGTAGTGATCCCAGATGCCGACCCGCCCGATCAAGATTGCCTTGGCGGGAGGAAGCACTGTAATCGGCAATCGAAAGCGGTGACTCGGATCGGTGTCGTCCTCGAGGAACGCCTGCAGCACCGTGAGTTTCCCCGCGACCATGTCGTTGTCTGCGACCTTGAAGGGGCATGGGATTGACTTGGAATCCTGAATCCGCAGTGGTGCCTGCTCTCCGAGGGTCACCGTAGTAATGGTCGCCCCGCTGTCGAAAAGACCACCAATGCCCCGATCGGCGTAACCCGGTGTTGCGGGAAAGACGCGTAGCTTCGCGGTTGGCCAAGCGCTACCCGAGTCGAAACGCCACCCGAAAACCGGCACGCGCCAGAGAGGCTACGGGTTAGAGCAGTTGAAGACCACCCTCGGGGATGAGCTCGATGGTCGGCATGTTGAACTCGGTATAGCCGAGCTTCCGCAGCTTCCGCTCCACCTCAACGTATGTCGGCGCGGCCGTAAGGATCTCCCCGTTTTCCGCTTGGGCGATGTACTGCCCCACGTATGGCCGCACGTCCACGGCAACTGCCATTGAAAATCTCCTCTTTGTTGATACCGATGATATCAGGCCTCTTGGTACTGGCCTCATTAAGGGTCGATAAGGATGTGGAATCCACCTTCCGTTGTAAAGAATCCCTAAGCCAAACGATTCATTCGTGTGACTTGTGACATGGGGGCGGATCGGCACAGTCGAAGGTTTTGGGCGTGGCTCCCGCTACGGCTTGACCTCGATGAGCGGTCGCACGCGCTTAAGTAGCTCCTCAATCTGCCGCGCGAGTAGGCTTGGAAGCCAGGGAGGCGGGGGCATCGGGCGGCGAGGTCCGCAGCCGCCATCGCTGAGATCAACGCCGGCACCGGGTCGGGCGGTCGGCCTACACGGGTATGAGGCGCCGTGAGCTCCTCGGGCTCCGGTGGAAAGACGTCGACCTCGACGGTGCCCGACTGAGCGTCCGCCAGCAGTTGGTCCGAGCGGCTGAGCAGGTCACCTTCGGCCCACCCAAGACCAAGGCGGGCCGGCGCTCCATCAGCCTCGATCCCGGCACCGTGGCCGTCCTGCGGGCTCACCAGAAGGCCCAGCAGCGGGAGCGGTGGAACTTCGGTGAGGCATACGAGGATCACGACCTCGTTTTCTGCCGCCCCGATGGGCACTCACACGACCCGGACGTGATAACCCACCAGTTCGAGCGAGCGGTCTACGCTGCCGGCGTGAAGCGGATCAGGTTCCATGACCTCCGCCACACCCACGCCAGCCTGCTCCTACAGGCCAACGTCCACCCGAAGGTGGTTCAGGTACGGCTAGGCCACTCCTCGATCATGGTCACGCTTGACCGCTACAGCCACGTGATCCCGAACATGCAGGACGAGGCAGCGGCCAAGTTCGGCGCGGTGGTGGACGGGCTGTGATCCCTCCGCCTGAACCACTCCAGGGTGACCCGGTCCTCAGAGCCCTCTGTGAGATCGCCTCGAGTGCGGGGTACCGAGTCGAGTCGGGAGTCAGGGAGTTTTACGAGCCCTCCATTCAAGGCGGGGTCTGCGCGTACTCCAAGCGGCTGATTCAACTGCACAGCGCCCTCGGACCGCTGGCCAGCATGGCCCAGTTCGTCCTGCTCCATGAGTTGGCGCATGCCATCCTCCACGACGGTTACGAGGACGACGGCGGGGCGACGAGGGCAACGCATGAGGCCGAGGCGAACACGGTGCGCAAGCTAGTGTGGCCGTTCCTAAACGGCTACAAATTCCACTTCGAGGACACACTCGCGGAGCCCACGGTGCGCGTCGTCGAGGTCGCGAACCGCATCCTTGCACGCTTCGGCCGAGTTCTGCCCACCAGGACGGACACGTCCGATTCGTTAGGCCGGCGCCCAGGGGGTTGGGGCCTTAGAGAGGGCCGTGCTCGACCGATCCGTCCTCGTACCGAACCCATCGGAGGTCGTGCGGCCCAACGTTGAACGGATTTACCCAGTAGTGGGTGTCCTGCTTTGGATCGAGGTGAACGAGCCAGGTCGGGCGGCCGGGCACGATCGCAGCCACCACATCGCGTGTTACGTGTTCCGACTGCATGACGCCGTATTTAGCCTCTCGGGGCTTCCTTGAGTACCGCTGCACGCGAAGCGCCCTCCCGACCTCTGCGGTCCACACAGCTCCGTTGTGGGTGAAGCAGATTGCCTCAACGGCCGTGTTTGTTTCGGGCAACCAGAACCTCCGTGCACATTCTGTGCACTGGCCTCCCGCCTCTGTCAGTCGATATCTGACGCCGCCAAGTTCGGGAAGATGGCTCCGGAGCACGGACTCGAACCGTGAACCTTGCGGTTAACAGCCGCCT
>CAZCCS010000470.1:0-1456 GCA_964497005.1 uncultured Acidimicrobiaceae bacterium
GCGCCGAGAGTTATGCGTGCCGGGGCGCCTGCGTGCCGCTGCGACCACCTGGGCCGAGATGCGGTGGGTGATCCGGAGCACGTGCGATCCGTAGGGGATCTCCGCCGTGTGGCGAAGGGGGCGCTCCCGGTCAGCAACCGCGTGGGCGACCACTTTGGCCATCCGAGCATCGCCTTTGAGCTGGGCGACGTCGTCGTCCTCTCTTCCGGCCGGGCGGGTTCCGGAGTAAAGGGCGCTGACCGTGGAGAGCTCGACACCGTTTTCGTCGAGCGAGGGAAGGACATGCTCGATGTAGCGGAGGAAGGTCGGGTTGGGGCCGACGACCAGGACGCCCTGACCCTCGAGCGGGAACCGATGGGTGTAAAGGAGATAAGCGGCCCGGTGCAAGGCGACGGCGGTCTTCCCAGTACCCGGCCCTCCCTGGACAACGAGGACGCCGGCCAGCGGGCCGCGGATGATCTCATCCTGCTCTCGCTGGATCGTGGCGACTATGTCCTGCATCCGGCCGGTGCGCGACCGCTCCAGAGCGGCGGTCAGCACCTGCGGGCCGGCCAACCCGAGGCTGGCTCCGGAGTCGCTCCCTTCCTCGTCGAAGTACTCATCCTCGAGGTCGACGACCCGCCGCCCCTCGGTCAACAGGTGGCGCCGGCGGCGAAGGTCCATGGGGTGCGCTCCGGTGGCCCTGTAAAAAGGCTCCGCAATCGGCGCCCGCCAGTCGACGACCAGGGGCTCCTGGTCGCGGTCGGAGATCGCGAGGCGTCCGATGTGGAACGGTTCGGACCCGTCTCCGGAGGCTCGGTCGATCCGGCCGAACACCAAAGAAGCGTCGCCGATCTCCAGTTGCTCGAGGCGCCCCAGGCTGTTTCGTACCCTTATATCTCTTTCGGTTACAGCCTGAAAGGTGCCCCCCCGCTCCCCGAACGCGTCCTGGAGCATCGCTGCCGTCCTGGCCCTCATAGCGGCGAGCCGCTCATAGGCGAGGTCCACGTGGGCCTGCTCGGCCGGAACGTCCGGGTGGGTCATATGGGAACTTACGAGTCTGCGCGCTGAAGAGGAGTTCCGCAAGCCATTCGGGTTCTTCCCTGGCCGGCCAGGCCGTTCGTCAGATCGCCGAGTGCGAGGAGATCGCCGACCGAGTTGGGTGACGAGCTCTCGACCGCTAGATAACTAAGAGTGGCTATCCAAGTACTTCAAGTGGTAGGGGGTTGCGGGCCCAAACCCTCCGAAGGTCCAGGCGAATCGGCGACTAACTGATACATGTGCGATTCAGCAGCAGGGGTGTCACTCGGAGCCCGGAACGGTCGGCCGAGGCGGTCCTTCACGACGAGGCGAAAGCGCTCGATGTCGGGCCCAGTCTGAGCCGATGGAGAGCTCTCGCCTTGGAGGTATGCCCTCCTCTTGCAGTGACGCTCGTGTGGTCAGTCGCGTTCGTCAAGCGCACCGAGTTCACGGTCGG
>CAZCCS010000470.1:1466-2511 GCA_964497005.1 uncultured Acidimicrobiaceae bacterium
CTGGACCCTCTGGATGTCCGCACTTCATCTGCTCCCTGGCGATCCGTCAAAACGCTCACTCTACGTCTGCGCGACCGGCGCCTTGATCCTTCTCGGCAACGTCGTCGTCGCCCGCGCACTGGCAGCACGGATCCTTCCGAACTCACGCCGAGCGAGACTGTTCGCATGCTGGTTTGTCGCTCTGTACTACCCCCTTGTCTACTGGACGCTACGCGGAATGGAGGTGGGAGCTCTTGCACTTGCGACGGGCGTGGCGGTGCTCTTGTCGCTACGAATAGTGGACAGGCCGAGCAAGCGCGATCAGGCGTTTCTCGCGCTGATCCTTTTGGTCGCGGTACTGACGCGTACCGATGCCATCATTCCTGCAACGATCATCGTCGCTTGGACTCTTTGGAGGATCCCGTCCAACAGGCGTAAGGCCTCCGCGCTCCTGTATGGGGGCAGTCTGTCGGCGGGAATAGCCATTCAACTCGCCGTGAGCCGGCTCTATTACGGCGACTGGCTTCCGAACACCTACTACCTGAAGGTGACTGGAATACCGATCACCACGAGATTGCACCGCGGGTTGGGCGGCCTCATCTCGATCGGAATCTTGGAACTATATCTTCCGTCAATTCTGGTCATCCTCTACTTTGCCTGCACGCGAAGGCGAGCGAATCCTGCGATGATCCTTTTCGCAGGCCTCTTCGCCGGGCAGTGCGCTTACTCAGCGTACGTGGGTGGAGATGCGTGGGAAGCCAACCAACTGGCTAACCGATACATCGCCACTGAGGCCATCCCCTTGCTAGTTGCCGCCGCCATTGCGATCGAGACGCTGAGCAGGGTCCCCGTCGCCACCCGCTGGCGGCTGTTGGCAGCGGGTGGCGTCCCAGTGCTCGTGGTGGCCCTCGTACGGGTCCCGGATTGGTTGCCAGCGTCCAGATTCCAACTCGGACGGCTTCCCACCGAATGGAGCGCGACACGCGTCGGCACTCCGCTGGTAGTTCTCGTGATCTTGGCTTCCTTCGCCGTTTTCTTATGGAGGAGACAGCGCGCTGACTTGAAC
>CAZCCS010000471.1:0-2501 GCA_964497005.1 uncultured Acidimicrobiaceae bacterium
CAAGGAGGAGCTGACCAAAGCTCTGCGCAAGGAGGGCCTCCCCGTCCAGCGCATCACCAACTCGCCGTTGCTGGTGCAGGTGGCCGAACAGCTCAACTACGCCGACCTCGAGGCCCTGCACGCCGCGATCGGGGAGAGCCACGTATCGGCCCAGTCGATCGCCCAGCGCATCGCCCGAGAGCTGCGAGGCGGCGAGCACGAGGACCAGCTTCCCAGCACCGCCCGCCAGCCCCGCCGGGGGCACGGCACGCGGCGCGGGGTCGGCGTGCACGTCGAGGGGCTGGACGACGTCATGGTCAGACTGTCCCGTTGCTGCACCCCGGTGCCGGGCGACGAGATCATCGGCTTCGTCACCCGTGGCCGGGGCGTCAGCGTGCATCGCAGCGACTGCGCCAACGCCGCCGCGCTCTCCTCGGGCGAGGTGGGCCGCATGATCGAGGTGGAGTGGGACCGCGAGAGCAGAGGCAGCTTCGTCGCCGCCATCGAGCTCAAGGCCCTCGACCGGACCCGGCTGGGGGTCGACGTGTGGAAGGTCATCTCCGACAACCACCTCAACATCGTCCGCAGCGACTCCATCACCGGCCCCGACCGGGTCAGCCGCATGCGCTTCGAATTCGAGATGGCCGACCCGGCGCACCTCGACTCGCTGCTCGCGTCCCTCAAGCGGATCGACAGCGTTTACGACGCTTACCGCGTTCTCCCTAACAAGGGCGGCTGAGCGGGCTTTCGTAACGAGCTAGCCGTCTCGCGGAACGCGCCAGCTGGCCGTCCCCCTTCGGGGAAAACGAGCCAGCCGTCGCGATCCGCCAGTCGTCTACCACCTTTCCAGTCGTCGCAAAGCGGCCGCAGCCCGTCCGAGCCCTCTACTGAGGTCTACTCGTCGATGTCCTTCCAGTGTGGACGACCAAACAGTCGACCGAGGCGTGCGGTAAGGGACGTCCCCTCGTACCTGCTGAGGTCGAGATGAAGCGCCGGCGGGCCGCTCGGGGGAGGCAGCGACGCGACTTCCTCGTCTGTCAGCGAGCAACGGACGGCGGCGGTCGTGATCTCGACGATCGTGTCGCGATCCACGAATCGAAGACCGTGCCGGGTCTGGACCGATATTCCGTCAAAGAGATCCAGCTCGGGCACCTGCAGGACGTGATGAACCGTTCCGAACTCATTGCCATCGGAAGAGAACACCGGCGTCCCCACTTGCAACGCCAGATAGGAGATGGGTCGTCCCTCTTGCACGGATACCCTCCCTCAACTTCGACTCGACGTAGACGACAGGCTAATCGGGTGTCGATCGCAGGCGGGCAGGCACAGTCTGCTTTGCGGTGCATCTGGGCTTCGCGGGACGTCCGCGACACAAACCCCACGTTTTGCACCGAAGAGTCCAGTTGTCCCACAAAGACAGCCCGAGCCCGGATTGCCACCGGCGGGCCATGTCCTGCACGCTGAACCAATGACGGAATCGGACCCACAGTCGCCACCTCGCCGTTTCGAGGGGAAAGTAGCTCTTATCACAGGCGCCGCGTCCGGGATCGGTCGGGCCGTGGCACTCCGCCTCCTTGCTGAGGGCGCCTCTGTATTCGGTATCGACATAGACCGAACAGGATTGGACGAACTCGCGGGACTAGCCGACTCGCGCCTTATTACCCAACAGGCTGACGTCTCCGACCGCGCAGCTTGTCGTCGGGCGATCGAGGAATGCGTCGCGGATTACGGGCGGCTCGACGTACTGGGAAACATTGCCGGCATCGCTGGAGCTGAGCACTTTACCGACGTCACCGAATCCCAGTATCGGAAGATGATGGGCGTGAACATCGACGGTCCATTCTTCCTCTGCCAGGCGGCGATGCCGCACCTCGAGGCGACCGCCGGAAACATTGTCAACATTGCGTCCAATGCTGGCCTGATGGGGCAGGCCTATACCGTTGGCTACTGCGTAAGCAAAGGAGCCGTCGTACAGCTGACGCGGTCGTTGGCGATGGAGTTCGTAAAGACCAACGTCAGAATCAACGCGATCGCCCCGGCAGGAGTGGACACCCCCCTCGTTCGTAACTTCCAGATCCCAAGCGACGTCGACGGCGCCCTCATGGCCCCTTACATCGGCTTCCGGGGTCAGGCCGGTGTCGATGAGGTCGCTGCCCTCTTCAGCTTCGTTGCATCCGACGAGGCACGTTCGATCCATGGGGCGGTGCTTCCGATCGACAACGGCGTGACGGCAGGATAAGCGATCGCCTGGACCGGTTACTCCGTCCAGCCGATGCGACACCAACGCCGCTGCCCGCAGGCCGGACAACGGACATGCGCCGCGCAATGCTCGCGCACGTGCAACCGCACCGGTGGGAGATCGAGGACCTGGCGGCGCTCGACCGCGTGCGGCGGCACGTTCTCCAACGCGGTTTGGCAGTGCGGACACTGCGCGGGGTGGTGGGTGACCACCTCATGAGGGGTGGCGACCAGCGGCAAAGTCTCGCCGCGATGGCCCAGTTGGCCCCCCGACGGCCGTCCAC
>CAZCCS010000472.1:0-2496 GCA_964497005.1 uncultured Acidimicrobiaceae bacterium
AAGGGCGGCCTGCCCAGGTGTTGAGAACGAGGCGGTCTCGGCTCCCCCGGCCGGTCCAAAGTGGGGATTCGGGGTGAGGTCGGTCCCGGAGAACTGGGCCAGAAGCATCTGCTGGTTCGGACCCGACCTGGTGGACCCTGCCGCCGTGACCGAGTTGCCAGCGGGTTGGTACGCGACCCCGTTGAACGTGCTCCCGGTGGGTCCGATTACCGGAGTGCCGGTCGTGGTTCCGTTCGAGTTGAAGGGCTGCACCATCGACTGGGTGCCGTTGTTCCCGACCGCGGCAATGAGGCCGGATGACGTGACCGCTACACCGTTAAACGTCCCGGTACCCGAGGCCGTTGCCACTCCAGCGCTGCCGAAGGTCGCGTCGAGCCCGGAGTTGCCGAACGCCACCACGGCTGGCACGGTCGCGCTGGACTGAATGACGTCGCCGGCAACTAGAGCGTCGCCGTTGGAGGCAATGGCCACGGAAGTTCCGTGAGCCCCGGTCGGTCCGCCTCCGCCATTGAATCCGCTAAGGACCGGCGACGGCGGCGGGTCACCGACTGCGTCCACGCGTTGGACCAACATCTGCGAGCCGCTGGTGGTGACCTCGGTTCCTGCTGCGACGATGTTCCCTGAGCCGTCCGACGCCACGCCTGCGAAGTAGCCCCCGCCGACCACGGTGCTGCCCGACATCAGACACGAATCCGTTGCCGAGAAAGCAGTAGTCCCGTCAGCTTTGAGCTCCGCCAACACCGGCTGACCGAAACTGCCGCAGCCGGAGGCCTCCCCAGCTACCACGATGTTTCCTGCGGGGGTCGCCGCTATGGCCTTGGCCTGCCCAGGGCTGAAGATCGGATTGCTGTGGTTGTCGGTCGGTTGAGCGGTCCAAAGACGAGTCCCGGACGGCGAGAAGAGGCTTACCTCGAAGACGGACGCCCCCGAGTTAGCCGCAGCTTGCGACACCGCGATATCCCCGTTAGGAAGGACGGCAACGCCTGTACCCGGCTGGGCTCCTTGAGCCACCACTTCGCCGGTTCCGTTTCCGAACGTCGGATCGAGGGAACCCGGTGACGCAGAAGCAATCGCTGCCGGTCCGGCCACCAGCAAAACCAGCTGCGCGATCAAAGACGCGCAACCTATCCCGCCTGCCGACCTGACAACTCTGCGTCGATGCACTGCTGCCCCCACCATTCCCGTCATTTCCCGCGGCTGCGCCTCCTGCCGCCCCTTCTGGGCACGTGCGGGTTCTAGTTCACGCCCTATGACCTATCAACGACCCCACAGGCTTTCTGCCCCTTCGGGCACCAGGTTGGCCTTTAGAGGCAGGCGGATTCGTCCAATCCGAGGTTGGTGTAGATCTCACGCGTCGCTTGGGAGCTGTTGAGCGTGTAGAAGTGCAGTCCCGGAGCCCCCGCGTCAAGCAGGTCCTGGCAGAGCTTGGTCGCGAGTTCCACGCCGGCTGCTCGAACCGAAGCAGGGTCACTGGCCTGTTCGAGGACCGCGACGACCTCCGGCGGAACAGGCGCGCCCATTGATGCCATTCGCGGCACAGCGCTCAGGCTGGTCACCGGCATGATGCCCGGCACCACCGGCTTGGACACCCCTCGTGCGTCTAGATCTGCGACCAGTGAGAAGTACTCGTCGGCCCGGAAGAAGAACTGGGTGACCCCGAAGTCCGCCAGCCTCATCTTTTCCGCCAGCCTGTCGCGGTCAGTGCGCATGTCCGGTGAACGCGGGTGCCCGGCCGGGTGCGCGGCGACACCGATCGAGAAGCCGCCGATCGCCTGGGCCAGCTCGACCAACTCGACCGCGTGAACCAGCTCGCCTTCGACCGCGTCGGGGTCGGTAGGCGGGTCACCCCCCAGCGCCATCAGGTTCTCCACGCCCGCCTTGCGAAACTCGACGAGGATCTCCGCTAGTTCGAGCCTGGTGTGGGCGACGCAGATGAGATGCGCCATGGGGTTGAGGGTGGTGGCCCGGAGCATGCCGACCACGAGCTCATGGGTCCGCTGCCGCGACGAGCGCCCCCCACGATAAGTGACCGACACGAACGAAGGCCGGAGCGGCTGAAGGTCCATCAGGGTCTGGACGAGCTTGGCGTGCTCTGCGTCGTTCTTCGGCGGGAAAAACTCGAACGAGTAAGTGCGGCCGGCCGCGAGCAGGTCGGCTATCCGGGACATGCGAAAAGGTTACTGGCGGTCGGCCCATCTGGACGGCCGGCGGAGTGCACGAAAGACAATGTAAGCCCCTCGCCGTTCCGACGCTCGTGAGTTTCCCGGCGAGCACCTACCCGTCGACTAGCGTCATCCTGTGATCGACCGGACTCCCCGACTAGGTGTCCTTGCGTCGGGCACCGGGACGATCCTCGGTGCAATCCTGGAGTCCGGCCTCTCCGTCTCGGCGGTCATCCTAGACCGCTCGTGCCTAGCGGCAGACCTGGCACGCGAGGCTGGCGTCGAGGTTGACGTCGTCGAACGAGAGAGCTTCAGTGAGGACTTCGACCGCGTC
>CAZCCS010000473.1:0-1088 GCA_964497005.1 uncultured Acidimicrobiaceae bacterium
CGGCGCGACGCCACCGAGCACCCCGACCGCCCGGACCCGGTCGCCGAGCACAGCCCCCGCCGCCAGAGCGTAGGGGCCGCCGCCCGACAAGCCAATCACCGCCAACTCGTCGATCCCCAGTGAATCAATGACGGTCAGCAGGTCGTCGGCGAAGGCGCCGATTTCCGGGTAGACGTGGCGGCTGGAGGACCCGATACCAGGCCTGTCGATCCCCACGATCCGGTAACCGTGCGACAGGGCCAGCACCCTCGCCTCGTGAGGGACCTGCCTGCGCGCGCCCGGCGTCCCGTGGAGCCACACGAACGCTCGGCCGAGCGGCACGCCGAACTCGGCGAAACCCAGCCTCAGACCGTCTGGCAGGCCCACCGTGCCCTCCAGCCGGGGCTTGATCAGTTCACTCATCAGCCCTTGAGTGTGGCACGGCCGGCCCAAACCCGGCCGGTCCAGCAACGGAGCAATCGATGCGGGCTCCGAACGTCCAAAGCCCCTTATCCACTCGACATAGACGATCCGATATAATCAACGGCGTGGTGCCAGGATCGCTCATCAGGGCCGTCAGGCGTCGTCACGGGCTGTCCCAAGCCGAGCTGGCACGCCGGGCCGGGACATCTCAGCCTGTGATCTCCGCCTATGAACACGGGCATCGAGATCCGGGCTTCGAGACGCTGAGTCGACTGATTGAGGCCGGTGGGGAACGGCTTCGACTGCAGGCGGTTCCGTCGGGGTCGGACCTGCCACCGGCACTGGGCCCGGAGGAACACGCTCGACGATTGATCGACGTCCTCTCGTTGGCGGACGCCATACCGCATCGCGGCCGTCGCAGCACCGCTCTGGACGCGCCTCGCCTCGTCTCTCGGTGAACGGTCCAACACTCGCCGAACGTGTGGTTGCCATCGAGAACTCCTTGTCTCGGGTGCCTCACGCGTTTGGCGGCGCGCTGGCTCTCGCCTACTACGCCGAGCCCCGTGCGACCATCGATATAGACCTCAACCTCTTCATACCGGCTGACCGCTTCGGCGAGGTAGCTGATCCCCTCCATGCACTCGGCGCAGCATCCAAAGATCCGGCGCTAACTGCGGTTGTGATGC
>CAZCCS010000473.1:1098-2496 GCA_964497005.1 uncultured Acidimicrobiaceae bacterium
TGTGATGCGAGACGGTCAAGGCCGCGTCATGTGGGACAACACCCCTATAGATCTGTTCTTTGCTTATGATCCCTTCCACGACGCTGCCGGCGCGGCTCGTAGAGTTGTTCCGTTCGCTGGTCAGACGATCGACATCCTCGCACCAGAGCACCTCGTGGTGTGCAAGGTGGTGTTCAATCGTCCTAGGGACTGGGTCGACATCGACGCCATACTCGCTGACGGCACCGAAATCGAGGTTGCCGAAGTCTTCCGATGGGTCGTTCGTCTACTGGGCGACGAGGACCCGAGATTCAACCGCGTCGTGTCCGTGCTCACCCGCCGCTGATTTGGTACCTGTCCGGCTCATGGCCCAGCCAACCGGGTCAAGTCGGCGTCGGGGCCGGGAGCCCCCATTAGGGCACGAGCCGCGGTTCAAGGTGAACTGCTGGCAACCGGGGCGACCTAGCCAGTCCGATTCAGAGTCCGTCCTGCGGACAGAGAACCGGTTACCTCCTCGGTCGGGAGCACTACCATCGTGAGCCGAGCCGGTTCTTCTGCGACACCGGCTTCGGCACAGCTGAAGGGAGACGCATGAGTACCGGTGCCGTCGATCTCGTCGACCTCGAGTTCTGGAGCCGGCCGCTCGAGGGGAGGGCGGACACGTTTCGCAGCCTTCGTGCTCAGAAGGGTCTCCTCTTCTGTGAGGAGCCAGAGCCGCCGGCAGGGATTCCGAGGGGTCCCGGCTTCTGGTCGCTCACCCGTCACGCCGAGGTCCTCGAGGCGAGTCGCCACCCGGAGCTGTTCCGGTCCGGCAACGGCGTGAACATCACAGATATGCCGCAGCCACTGGTCGAATTCTTCGGTTCGATGATCGCCATGGACGACCCTCGTCACGCTCGCCTGCGCCGGATCGTCTCGCGTGGTTTCACACCGAAGTTCCTTGAAACTCTCCGCGCCGACGTTGAGGGAATCGCCGAGGAGATGATCAGGGACATCGCCCCGCGCGGTGAATGCGATTTCGTCACCGATGTGGCCGCACTTCTTCCACTGCGCGTCATCGTCGATCTCATGGGGATCCCGCGAAGCGAAGAGAAGTTCATCTTCGACCGCACCAATATCATCCTTGGTTTTACTGATCCCGAGTATGTGGGGTTCGATGATCCGAACGCCGTAATCCCTGCACTGTTGACAGCCGCAACTGAACTCGCAGGGTTAGTGCAGGAACTCGCCGAGGACAGGCTCCGTGAGCCGCGCTCCGACCTTACGACCGCGCTCGTCACGGCAGAGGTCGATGGGGAGAAGCTCTCGCCGCAGGAACTAGCGTCCTTCTTCATCCTGCTAGTAGCTGCCGGCAATGAAACCACTCGCAACGCCATCGCCCACGGTATGGACCTCTTGACCCGTCACCCCGATCAGCGC
>CAZCCS010000474.1:0-2483 GCA_964497005.1 uncultured Acidimicrobiaceae bacterium
CCGCTCGGTCCAAAGCCGCTTGCTGTACCCCTCGCTCGCCTGCTCCAGCACCGCGTTGGCGAGATCGAGGATCGGCTGGGTCGACCGGTAGTTCCGCTCGAGGGTCACCACCGTCGTCCCGGGGAAGTGCGCAGGGAACTCGAGCATGTTCCGCACCGTCGCCGCCCTGAAGGAATAGATCGCCTGGGCGTCGTCCCCGACCACCGTCAGCGCCCCGCCCCCCGGCCGCAACCCCGCCACGATCTCCGCCTGCAGCAGGTTGGTGTCCTGGTACTCGTCCACGAGCACGTGGTCGTAGGCGCCGGCGAGAGCCGCACCGACCGCGGGATCCGAGGCTGCCGCCCGCCAGTAGAGCAGCAGGTCGTCGAAGTCGAGCAACGACTGCGCGCGCTTCCGGCTGGTGTACTCGGAAAAAATGTCCCCGATCGCGTGTTCATGCTCCTGCACCCAGGGAAAGTGCTTTTGCAGCACCGGCCGGAGGGGCTCCTGCGCGCTGATCACCCGCGAATAAACAGACACCAAGGTGTCCTTCCTGGGAAAACGACGCCTCCTCTCCTCACCCACGCCCTCCTCCTGCGTGGCCACCTCCTGCCTCGCCAGGTGCATGAGGTCCGCGGTGTCCCCCTGGTCGATGACGCTGAAGCCTTCGCCCAGCCCGAGCGCGTGGCTGTGCTGGCGCAACAACCGGTGCGCGACCGAGTGGAACGTGCCGGCGTGCACCCGCCTGGCGACGTCCGGCCCGACGAGCGGTGCAAGCCGGCGGATCATCTCCTCCGCCGCCCGCCGGCTGAACGTGACCAGCAGCAGGCGGTCGGGCGCGTTGCCGCGCTCGACCAACCGGGCCAGCCGGGCAACGAGCGTGCGCGTCTTCCCCGTGCCGGCGCCGGCCACGATCAACAACGGGCCGCCCTCGTGCTCCACCGCCTCGCGCTGGACCGGATCGAGCCCTGCGGCCCATCGAGGCGGATCTTCAGCCATGACGCAAAGGCTAGCCGTCGTGGCGAACGTGTGTTCGACCAAGGGGCCCGCTCCTGGGTAGACTTAGTCAACCAGGGTTGATTTTCTCTACCCGGCAGCCTGACCGGTGAGCCCCGTAACCTCAGAACCGTGCCCCGCCGGCTAGTCCTCGCATCGTCGTCAGAGTCCCGCCGCCGCCTCCTCGAGGACGCCGGCTTCGACCCCGAGATCATCCCCAGCCACGTCGACGAGACGGGCGTCGACCATCTCCCGCCGCGGGAAGCGGTGCAAGAACTGGCCCGCCGCAAGGCGAGAGCGGTCGCTTCCAACCTCGCCGGCGCCGGCGCCCCCACCCCTTCTGACGCGTTGGTCCTGGCCGGTGACTCGCTGCTCGAACTCGACGGCGTGGCGCTCGGGAAGCCGTTCTCGCCTTCGGACGCGATCGCCCGCTGGCAAACGATGCGCGGCCACGCCGGCATTCTTCACACCGGGCATTGCGTTATCGATACGGCGACGGGCGCAGAGGCGTCGGCGACGGATTCCGCCACCGTGAGGTTCGGTCACCCCTCGGACCGAGAGATCGAGGCTTACGTCGCCAGCGGCGAACCTCTACACGTCGCCGGCGCCTTCACGCTCGAAGGGCGGTCCGCTCCCTGGATCGAAGGAATCGAAGGCAACGACGGGACCGTCCGGGGACTATCGCTTCCAATGGTTCGAAGGTTGCTCGCGGAGCTCGGCGTCGAGGTGGTCGACCTCTGGCGCTGAGCGCGGGCAGACTGCCGCCCGTGGAATTCGGCGAGATGATGACGTTGTACGAGCGCGAGCCCGATATGTACGTCGGTACCGGGCCCAGCTATCCGTGGGGCGGTCTGTTCGGCGGCCAGATCGTGGCGCAGGCACTCGGTGCGGCAGCCGCAACGGTGGAGCCGGTGTTTCGGGTCCACTCTTTGCACGCGTACTTCATCAGGCGCGGAGACGCCAGCGAGCCGATCCGGTTCGACGTCGATCGGCTGCGGAACGGTCGCAACTTCGTGACTCGGGCGGTTGTTGCACGCCAGTCGATGGGGGCGATCCTGCACATGTCGGCTTCGTTCACCCAGGTCACTTCTGACCGGTACTGGCTCCCCGCGCCGTTTCCTTCTGTAGCCGAGCCGAACGCCCTACCGGACAACAGCTGGAGTCCCTTGTTCCAGCGACGCTTCATCCAGGACGAAGACGGACGCGCGATGGCGTGGCTACGGGTCCCCGACGTTTCGCCTGAAGATGCGGTCCTCGCCGCCTGCGCCCTGGCCTACCTGTCCGACGATCTCGCGACCGACGCGGTCCGCTCACAGCTACAGCATCTCGACGGGGTCACCGGCCGCCACTGGAACGGCATCAGCCTCGACCACGCCATCTGGTTCCACCACCCTTTCGCCGCCGACGCGTGGCAACTGCACGATTTCCGCTGCGAAGGGCTGGCGACCCCACGCGGGCTCGCGATCGGCCAGGTGTACAGCTCCGACGGCTCGCACTTGGCGACGGTT
>CAZCCS010000475.1:0-2471 GCA_964497005.1 uncultured Acidimicrobiaceae bacterium
ACCGAACATGGGGCAGCGATAGCCGCTCAGATGCGGACGGGCCACGTTTCGGTCAACGGTGCCCCCGTCAATCCAGAGGCACCATTTGGGGGCTTTCGCGCCAGTGGTATCGGACGTGACCGAGGCATCGCGGGGGTGCACGCATACACCGAGATCCAAAGCGTGGACCTTCCAAACTGATGGCCGGGTGCCGTAAGGAAGAGAGCACCGATTTTCTGCTCCTCAGCCGCCCGCACCCAGAGGTGTTGCTCGCTACCCTGAACCGGCCCCAGAGACTCAACGCGATCGACGACCAGGGACACCACGAAATCCTTCAGCTGCTCGACCACGTTGAGGAAGACGACGGGACCAACGTGCTTGTGCTGACTGGAAGCGGTCGGGCCTTCTGCGCTGGGGGGGACATCTCCGGCCCGCCGATCGCGCGGCGCGACGACGCCGTCGAGGCCGCCCACCGCCTCGCAGCCCGTAACACCAAGACCGTCAACCGTCTCGTGGATTTCCAAAAGCCACTTGTAGCGGCGGTCAACGGCACGGCGGTGGGCGCGGGGCTGAGATTGGCACTGCTCGCCGACGTCGCTGTAGTTGCATCGGATGCGAAGCTCATCGACGGCCATTATCAACTCGGCGTGACCGCCGGCGACCACGCAGCGCTGCTGTGGCCGCTGCTCTGTGGAATGGCAAGAGCCAAGTACCTTTTGATGCGGCCGGGATCAATATCAGGTGAGGAAGCTGCCGAGATGGGCATGGTGGCCAAAGCCGTGCCGGCCGAGTCGGTGCTGGAGGAAGCTCTTGGCGTAGCCGTGGAGCTTGCCGAAGGCCCGCAATATGCCATTCGCGGAACCAAACGGACCTTGAACCACTGGCTGCGCCAGGCTCTGCCCACGTACGAGCATTCTGCCGCACTCGAGGCTATGAACTTTCTCCACCCTCGAAGCGCGGCGGCAATCGAATCGCGCCTTCGAGGAAGCGCCGTCGATGCCGAGGCGCCGCCGGCGCCCGAACAGTGACAGCCGGGGCAACGGGCAACCAGCCGCTGAGCGAGCCGGGGGCGAACGTGGCAGCTGCAGTCCTTTCCGCGACGCGAAGATTTCCTGATCGAGTTGCCTTTGACCTGGATGGACGGCTGGTCCGGTACGGAGAGTTGGAAGCGATGATTCGGTCGGCAGCAGCTCGCCTAAGCGGACTGCGGCTCCGGCCAGGTGCGCCGGTCGCACAAGTGACCGGTAACCGGGTGGAGGCATTCGCGCTCCAGATGGCTTGCTTCAGGTGCGGCCACCCGGCGGTCATGGTGCATCCGAAGGTCGGCGCCGGCGATCAGGCTCGGATCCTTTCGGATGCGGAACCGGCTGCGATCGTGATCGATCCGGATCTCGATCTAGGCGACCACGTAGAAAACGCGGTACCGGATAGCAGGGTTTACAGCCATGGGCCGGGGCCGAGTCCGGACTTCTGGTCGCTTCCTGATGATCGGGAGCCGACTCCGCCCACTGGACGCTCCGACCTGGCGCGTATTGCGTACACAGGAGGGACGACCGGGCGCCCAAAGGGAGTCTTGCTGAGCCACGGAGCGATGCTCTCCGCCACTCTTCTGGCGTCGTGCGAAATCGAGTGGCCTACGAAGCCGCGCTTCGTAGTCTCTACCCCTATAAGTCACGCCGGCGGGACGTTGATCCCGACAATCTTGATGCGAGGAGGCACGGTCCTCCTCCGTCCAAGCTTCGATCCTGCGGCGATGATCGCCGACATGGACCACGGTCGAGCCAACAGCGCGTTCCTTGTGCCGACAATGATGTACACCGTCATAGATTGGCTTTCGGATCGGCGCCGCAAGGTTCAGGGGCTAGAACTCCTGTTGTACGGGGCCTCGGCGATCGCTCCCTACCGTTTGGGCGAGTGCCTGGAATTGTTCGGTGACGTGCTGAACCAAAGCTACGGTCAGACCGAAGCACCAAACACCATAACGATACTGAAAGCTTCGGAACATCGCGGTGAGCTTCTGGCATCGAGTGGGATGCCCTACGCCGGCGTGACCGTCACGATCCGAGATCAGTCCGGCATCGAGAACCCCACTGGCGTAGTTGGTGAGGTATGCGTGCGCGGCCCGCAATTGATGGACGGGTACCGCGGACTGCCCGACGCCACAGAAGATGCTTTGAGAGACGGGTGGCTATGGACCGGGGATTTGGCTTGGATGGACGACCGTGGATATGTATTTCACGTGGGGCGGTCAAAAGACGTGATCATCAGCGGGGGTGTAAATGTTTATCCCGTCGAGATAGAAGAGGTTCTGTGCTCACACGACGACGTTCTGACGAGCGTCGTGGTTGGTGTTCCCGATGACCACTGGGGAGAGGCAGTGAAGGCCGTTGTCGTTGCTCGCCAAGGTGGCGTCAGCATTGAGGAGCTCAGGGCGTTGATTCGAGCGAGGAAGGGACCCGCCAGCGTGCCCAAGACGTTCGAACTCGTAGACT
>CAZCCS010000476.1:0-2465 GCA_964497005.1 uncultured Acidimicrobiaceae bacterium
ACAAGGTGAAGTCCAACCTCGAGAGCCGCATCGCCTCCATGAACATGGAGGAGCGGATCTTCGAGGTCGTCATCCCGATGGAAGACGTCATCGAGTTCAAGAACGGCAAGAAGCAGGTCGTCTCCAAGAAGGTTTTCCCCGGGTACCTGCTCGTCCGAATGGACCTCGACGACGACTCCTGGTACGTGGTTCGCAACACCCCGGGCGTGACAGGCTTCGTCGGGCTCGGTGCCCGCCCGACGCCCCTGACCCGTCGCGAAGTCGAGAACATCCTGCAGGTCAAGGCGGACGAAGGCGAGGGCGGAACCGCCAAGCGAAGCCGTCCCCGTCTGGAGTTCGAGCTCGGCGAGTCGGTCCGGGTGCGCGAGGGGCCCTTCGCCGACTTCAGCGGCACCATCGCCGAGATCAACGAAGACCAGCTCAAGCTCAAGGTCCTGGTCAACATCTTCGGGCGGGAGACCCCGGTCGAGCTCGAATTCGCCCAGGTGGCGAAGCTCTAACAAGCTTTACGCAGGTTTCAGAAGGGTTTAAGAGGAGCATCCATTGGCCAAGCGCCGCGTAACCGCAATAGTCAAAATCCAGCTGCCGGCAGGTAAGGCCACACCCGCCCCGCCGGTCGGGACCGCGCTCGGCCCCCACGGCGTGCAGACGATGGAGTTCGTCAAGCAGTACAACGCCGCCACCGAGGACAAGGCCGGCCAAGTCATCCCGGTGGAGATCACCATCTTCGAGGACCGCACCTTCAGCTTCGTCCTCAAGACCCCACCGACCGCTGTCCTGCTGCGTCAGGCGGCGGGTGTCGAGAAGGGCGCCTCGACCACCGGACGGGAGACGGTCGCCAGCATCACCGACGAGCAGCTGACCGAGATCGCCCAGATCAAGATGCCCGACCTCAACGCTAACGACATCGAGGCCGCCAAGGCGCAGGTCGCCGGCTCGGCCCGCTCGATGGGGATCACGGTCGGCTAACCGAACCACCGAATCAACCGGCAGGGCCGGGAAAGACCTCAACCCGCCCGCCGACTACTTCAAGAGGGAGACACTCATATGTCGCACAGAGGAAAAAAGTACGTCGACGCGCTGAAGCGCTTCGACAGGACACGGACCTACGCGCCGGCTGAGGCATTAGACCTAGTCAAGAGCTTGGCCAGCGCCAAATTCGACGAGACCGTGGAGATCGCCGTCCGTCTGGGCATCGATCCGCGCAAGGCGGACCAGGTGGTCCGGGGCACCGTCGCCTTGCCCGCAGGAACGGGCAAGCCCGTGCGTGTGGCGGTCTTCGCCGCCGGCGCGGCCGCCGAGGAGGCCCGAGCAGCCGGCGCCGATGTCGTCGGCGCCGACGATCTTGTAGCCCGGGTCGACGGCGGATTCATGGACTTCGACGTTGCGATTGCCACCCCCGAGCTGATGGGCCAGGTCGGCCGCCTCGGCCGCAAGTTGGGCCCCCGCGGCTTGATGCCGAACCCCAAGACCGGCACGGTCACGCCGGACGTGGGCAAGGCGGTCGCCGACTTCAAGGGCGGCCGGGTCGAGTACCGGGCGGACACCCGTTCGCGTGGTGTGGTGCAGGTGCCGATCGGAAAGGCGAGCTTCACCAAACCTCAGCTCCTATCCAACTTCCGGGCTGTGATCGACGAGGTCAACCGGGCAAAGCCCGCAGCAGCAAAGGGCCGCTACATCAAGTCCGTCGCGGTGAGCTCCACCATGGGTCCCGGGGTGGATGTCGACACCGGCGCACTTCGCGTCACCGACGAGGATCTGGCGGAAGTCTCGTAGTCCGATCTGACGCTCCTGTCGGCCGGTCGTAGCATCGGAGGCGTGAGGCAGTGGGTTACGCCGAGGGCTCTGTTGCTGCATGCGGCCTTCCTGCTGATCGCCGCCGGCTGTTTGACCGCCGGCTGGTGGCAGATCCATCGGGCGATGCAAGGCAACACGCTCAGCTACCTGTACTCGGTCGAGTGGCCCGCGTTCGTCGTGGTGGCGGGGATCGGCTGGTGGCAGATGGTTCGCGACACGCCGGAGGACATCGAGGGGCGGCGTCGTTTTCGGGAGCAGATGCGAGCCGCCAGCGCCGAGGTGGTCGCCCGGACCCTGCCCCGCTCGGCTCTCGCGATCACAGCCGATTCGCGAGACACGTCGACGGGGAGGCTCGACGCGGGTGCTCCCGCCCCGGCGAGGCTTTCGAGCGGCGTTGGTGCGCAGGTGGACGGCAGCGAACTCGTACGCGCGGAATCGTCGTTGGCGGAACTCGAGGACCAGGCCAGGTTGCTCGCTCCCGACGATGAGGGAGCACCGGCCGACGAGCTAACCCAGTACAACCGATACCTCGCCCTACTCGCAGTCAAAGGAAGAGCAAAGACGTGGCGCAACCCCAGAGGACTCTGACCGCCCGGACCCGCGAGGGCGCCTTTGCGCGCTACCGGGTGATGGCCTATGTCGTCGGGGTCCTGCTCCTCGTCGTGTTC
>CAZCCS010000477.1:0-2465 GCA_964497005.1 uncultured Acidimicrobiaceae bacterium
GGCGTGGCCGTTCCTGGCCGATCTCGTCCCTGCTCGCTTCCCGCGCTGGCGGGCCCGGAGTCGGGAACTGGCCTCGATCTGGTTCCAGCAGCAAGTGGCCGACGCCTTCCGGAGCGCGTGGGAGGGACAGGAGGACCTAGACGAACTGCGGGCCTATCTGGGCCCGGCTTTCGACCTCAATCTTCTCTGGTCGCACCGGCAGGGGGTGGAGGAGGAGATGGACGCGCTCGGGGACGAGGCGACCTTCTACCGCCGCAGCCAGGCCTACCTCTACGACCTGACTGCGTTCGCCATGTGGGACACCAAGCTCCCCTACCGGCGCGTCCTAGAAGGTCTCGTCCCTCCCAGATCAGCAGTGCTTGACTACGGCTGCGGGATCGGCACGGACGGCCTACGCCTGATTCGGCGCGGCTACCGCTGTAGCTTCGCTGACTTCGCCAATCCGAGTACCGATTATCTGAAGTGGCGTCTGGAACGGCGGGGGATTGATTCCCCCGTGTTTGATCTTGATGAGGACGTGCCTGGGGGCTTCGATGCAGCGTTCTCCTTTGATGTGATCGAACACGTCGACGATCCGTTTGCCTTCTTGGCCGAGCTAGAACGCCGGGCGGGGGTCGTGATGGTGAATCTGCTCGAAGAGGACCACGACGACGTTCATATCCATCGGCCCCTGCCAATCAAGGCGATCATCGATCATGCCGAGGCCCGAGGGCTCCTGCACTATCGGGTGTTCTACGAACGATCGCATCTGATCGCTTATCGGTCGAACGCCCGCGGTGGCTTGACCTCCCGGGCGCGACGGTGGCGAGGGACCGCCGCCCGGGCCGTCGCGCCCTTACGTGCCAGCGCCCGCCGGGCGCTCACCGGATAACGAACCCGTCGACTCAGGTACGTTCGAAGGGTGGCATCAGACGTCCCACCGCCAACCGTCTCACCTTCGCTCTATGACGAGCAGTACTACCGTCACTGCTGCGCCGGGGCGGACACCTGGGAGGCCTCGGACGGCAAGGAGATTCACGGCCTATACCTAGGTATGGCGGAACGGAGCGGCACCCGGCCGGGCGACGTGGTCGTCGACCTAGGAACCGGGCGGGGGGAGTTCCTGGTGGCTGCCTTGGGTAAGGGAGCCGTTCGGGCAATCGGTGTCGAATACTCAGAGGACGCCATCAAGCTCGCCCGCCACACGTTGGAGACCCATTCCGTTACCGAGCGGGCGGAGGTCGTCCAGGGCGACGTGCGCCACATTGAGCTGCCCGATCAGAGCGCGGACCTGGTGACGATGCTGGATGTGGTCGAGCACCTGGCCCCCGACGAGTTGGCCCGGGCTCTTTCCGAGGCGTTTCGCATCCTGAAGCCCGGAGGCCGGCTCTTCGCCCACACCTTCCCGACCCGCACGCTCTACGAGGTCACCTATCGCATTCAGCGGCTGTTGATGCCGGGCCGGTGGAAGCGTTGGCCGGCGGATCCGCGGTTCGAGATCGAACGGACCATGCACGTCAACGAGCAGACCCGTCGCGGGTTACACGCCGCCGTCGCTCGAGCCGGGTTCCGCCCGGCCCGGGTCACCGCCGGCGAGTTCGTCTACACCGACTTCGTGCCCGAGGAGAAGGCCCGCCGCTTCTACAGCCGGTTGGCGCGGGTCCCCGTCGCCCGGCGGCTGGCGATAGCCGACCTCTGGGTCGACGCCACCAGGCCGCTGTGACTGCCTGATTCCGGGCTCACTTCGCCGTAGCGGCCTTCAGATGCCACGACAGGAGTTCCTCGCCATACGCATCAGCAGTGAGCCGCCGCGCCGTCTCGCGGCCACCCGCCACCAGCCGGGCCCGTAGCGTCGGGTCGGATTGCAGACCTTGGACGGCGCGCGCCAGCGCGTCAGGGTCGCCAGGCTCATACAGGACGCAGTTGGAACCGTCGTCGAGGTACTCCCCGGATCCCCCGACACCAGTCGCCACGACCGGTGTGTCGCACGCCATCGCCTCGAGAGGGACGATTCCGAAGGGCTCGCGGTACACGCTCGTGAACAGCAGGGCGTCGGCGGTCCGGTACTCGACAGCCAACTCCGCCCGCGGAACGACTGCGAAATCCACGCGATGCGAGACCCCAACCTCCTCCGCGATCTCGTGAAGACGGTTCGCGAACGACGCGTCACCGCGCCCAACCACCCGTAGCCCGACTTCGGGAAGAAAGGCAAGGGCTCGGACGGCGGTATCGATGCCCTTTCGCTCGTCGATACGGCCCACGTACAGCAACCGGCCTTGCCACGGGCGGCCGTCGACGGGAGTGCCGACCGGAGCCGGAGGGAAGTCGGCAGTGTCTACCCCTGGGTGCACGATCGCGGCGCGTCGCACCGACAGACCGCTGAACTCCACCACCACGCTGCGCGTGCTCTCGCTGTTGAACAAGCACGGTCCTAGCTCGGTGAAGTCGATGATGGCCGTTGGCACCCCGGTCATCCCGCGTACAAC
>CAZCCS010000478.1:0-2459 GCA_964497005.1 uncultured Acidimicrobiaceae bacterium
TCGCCCCTGCTGCGCTGATCAGGCCGGCCCGGAACGTTGAGGGGGTGGTCGTCTCTGCGGTCGCCGCGCGCGATCGCTCACGCGCCGAGGTGTTCGCCCAGAAACACGGGATCCCTAAGGTGTACGGGTCCTACGGCGAGCTCGTCGACGCGGCCGACGTGGACGCCGTCTATATCCCGCTGCCCAACAGTCTCCACGCGCAGTGGGCCCTCGCCGCTCTGGCTGCCGGCAAACACGTGCTTTGCGAGAAGCCCTTCGCCGCCAATGCGGCCGAAGCGAAGCGCGTGGCGGACGCGGCTGCAGACACCGGGATCGTGGTGATGGAGGCTTTCCACTGGCGCTACCACCCCATGGCCTCCAGGATGCTCGAGATTGTCCGGGGTGGTGATCTGGGAGAGATCCGGCGTGTAGAGGCGTCCTTGGTCTTCCCGCTGCCTAGGTGGTCGGACATCCGCTGGCAACTGGGTTTGGCCGGCGGATCCCTAATGGATGCAGGCTGCTACCCAGTCCACATCGTCCGCACCCTCGCCGGAGTTGAGCCGGAAGTGAGCTCAGCCGTCTGTCGGGTACGCACACCGGAGGTCGACCGCTGGATCAGCGCCGAACTCGACTTCACTGGTGACGGCCGCTTGACAGGACGCGTCACCGCGGGAATGTGGTCCGCCCAGGTGCTTCGGATCCAAGTCAGGGTGACCGGCGATCGCGGCTCGATGAAGGCGATCAACCCTCTGGCACCGCAGCACTTCAACCTGCTCACCACGCGGGTCATGGGCCGCACCCGCAGGGAGCGCGTCCGGGGCAAAGCAACTTACGACTATCAGCTCGAGGCGTTCGTGGAGGCCGTCCGGGACGGGAAGCCCTTCCCCACCGGTACCGAAGACAGCGTGGCCAACATGGAGGTCCTGGATGCCATTTACCGCGCAGCCGGGCTGCAACCCCGTCGGGGTGCCACCGACACCGAAAGCTGAGCTGCGACAAGGGGTGAGTTCAGTTGGGTGCAGCGCAGCGTTGGGCTGAAGCCCTGGCAGCTTGGAAGATTCCACAGGAGATTCTCGACAGAGCCCCCGAATCTCCATGGGGATTCCCTCCATCGCTTTTCGCCGCGAGTGACGTACCCATCGGGGCCCTGCACCGGACCGCCCGTGCAGCCTTGGGCGCTGGAGGCACTGTGCTGGACGTGGGGTGTGGCGGCGGGGCGGCAAGCGTGCCGCTCGTTCCGCCGGCGACTCGTCTAGCAGGCGTTGACAGCTCGCCCGACATGCTCCGCAATTTCGCAAACGCCGCCGATAAGGCGGGGGTCGCACACGAGGAGATTCCTGGAGAGTGGCCCGACGTATCCGACCGGGCTCCGTTGTCCGACGTGGTGGTGTGCAGGAATGTCGTCTACAACGTCCCGTCGATCGTCCCGTTCTCAAAGGCCCTGACCGGCCGGGCTACGAAGAGCGTGGTCGTCGAGCTGACCGAGTTCCACCCCTCCGTCGCACTTGCTCCACTGTGGCTCCAGTTCTGGGGGCTTCGGTACCCGAACGGTCCGACCGCAGACATGTTCATCGAAGTCCTTGCGGAGATGGGCTACAAGGTGGACGTGGAGCGGGAGGTCCGGCCGTCGATCAAAGCCACCACTTCCCCGGACAGCTACGTCGAGTTCGTGCGTCGCCGTCTGTGCCTGGACTCATCACGGGACGCGGACATTGCCGCCGCGCTGGCGGAGACAGGGTTGGCCAGCGACGAGACCACCGTCCTGGTCGTGAGCTGGCGGCCGTGATCGCCTGGCTGTCAGCTGTGCGCCATCAGTCGGACGCAACACATCGAGCTGGTTAGCCGTCGCCCATGATGAGTGCCGCGTCCTGGTTGAAGTCGGTGACGAAGGGCCAATCCTCGCCCTCGACGGGAGCCTGACGGAAGCGGGTCCACTCGTCGTCGCCGCCGTTTCGCTCGACGGCCAAGGCCGACCACGCCTGTCGTTTGAAGGTGACGTTGTCGGGCTGAAGTTGGTGCGCGGCGTTGAAATGTCTGATCACCCGGTCGGTAAGCCCTTCGAGCCGCCAGAAGTTCTGGGCGATCTCGAAGTGGGCGGCTGCCTCCGAGACGGTCTTCGGACTGGGCCGCGAACGTTCGACTATCTCTTCGGGGCTCTTCACGTAGCGACTCTGTGTACCGTTGCGGACCCAGTCGCGGAGCTTGGCCTCGTAGGCCGCCCTTTCGTCGAGCCCGCCGATCATGTCGACGATCTGGATCGCCCTCTCCCCGACAGGCATCGGCGCCGCCCGCTCCGGACCCCGCACGATCGTGCCCGACTCGTTGATCCAGACGACCGTCGGCACGTTGGTCACCCCGAACAGAGAGTCCATCCGGTGGGTCTGGTCGATGAGCGAAGGATGGGTGGACCCGGCCGCCACGGGTATCGGGCGCGCTAGCGCGGGCGCGGCGCTCTGGGGCAAGAAGACCTGGAAGTCCCG
>CAZCCS010000479.1:0-2421 GCA_964497005.1 uncultured Acidimicrobiaceae bacterium
CGGGCTGGCGATGGACCGCCTGTTGCGGGCGCTGCGAACCGACAGGGACCGCTCGATGATCCTCGCGATGGTGTTGGGCGGTCTGCGCCGCTGCGAGGTGTTGGGGCTGCGCCTCGAGGACCTGTTGGTCGGTGACCGTCGGCTGCGGATCATCGCCGGCAAAGGAGGTCATCACCGGGTGGTGCCGGTGTCGGGTCGGTTCTTCGAGACGGTCGGTGACTATCTGCGTGCTGAGCGACCCAAACAGGCAACCACTGATCGGCTGTTCGTCGCGTTGAAAGGACCGCGCCGCGGTCAGCCGCTATCAGCCGAGGGGATCGACGAGGTCCTCGCCGCTGCGCGTGTGCGCGCCGGGTTGGAGCACGCCACCTGCCACGAGCTGCGCCACACGTGCCTCACCCGACTACGCGAGGCCGGGATGGCATTGGAGGCCGTGCAAGCCCAAGCCGGGCATCGCACGATCGAGTCCACTCGGATCTATCTGCATCTCAGCAACGACTGGCTAGCTGGTGAATATCACCGGGCGGTCGCGTTGATCGACGTGGACATGGCAGCGATCTCAGAGGTGCTCGCCGCCCAGGAGCTGGTGCGCTGATGACCGCCTTCCCTGCCAAAGCCCACCATGTTCCGCCTGGCAGTATCGCCGCCAACGAATGGGCCGAGATAACCGGCCACGCCCCGCAAATGTCAGCAACCATGGGCCGATATCTGCGGCAGATAGCCACCTTCTTGTCTCCCGCGAGCGTCGACGTCGCCGACAACGTGCTGCGCCAGCTGGCCCAGTGGGCGCTGGCGAACACAGCCATCGAAACCGTCGCCCAGTTCCGCCGCGACGACATTGAGGACTTCAAGGTCTGGCTGGCCACCCGCCCGGGCATCAAGGGGAAGCTGTCGGCCGAGACGCAACGCCAAAGGCTGCGCACCCTGCGGGGCTTCTTCGAGCGGATCATCGAATGGGACTGGCCCGACGCCCCCGTCCGCAATCCAGTCCTCGGTGGTGACATCCCCAAGAAACCCGAGCCACTGCCCAAGTTCCTAGACGACCGCGACGCAGCGAAGCTCATGGCCGCAGCGAGATCCGCCCCGGACCCCAGAGACCGGGTCGTGGTCGAACTGCTGGCCCGCACCGGGATGCGCGCAGGCGAGTTGGTCGATCTTGACGCGGACGCGGTCGTGAGAATCGGCCAAGCCCACTGGCTCAGAATCCCTCTCGGCAAACTACGCAACGACCGCTACGTCCCCCTCCACCCACAACTCGTCGAGCTGCTCGCACAATGGACCGCTCTCAACAGCGAGCAGATACGCCGCCAACGCCGGCTCATCGCAGACGAGCGCGGCATCCTCGATCGACACCTCATCAACCGGATCGTCAAACGGATCGGCCGGCGAGCCGGCATCAAGGTCCACCCTCACCAACTGCGCCACACCCTCGCCACCCAGGCCATCAACCGGGGGATGAGACTCGAAGCCATCGCCGCCCTGCTCGGTCACCGATCCATGGAGATGACCCTCATCTACGCCCGCATCGCCAACCGCGTCGTCGCCGACGAATACCAAGCCGTCAGCGCCAAGATCGACGCCCTCTACGGCCAAGAAGTCCAGCTACCCGCCGACTACGAAACCACCGGCATGGCCAGGCTGCGCAAAGAGGCCCACGCCCGGATGCTCGGCAACGGTCTATGCACCCGGCCAGTCGAACTCGACTGCCGCATGGAGACAGCCTGCGAGACCTGCAGCTACTTCCAGACCGGCATCGAGTTCAAACCCACCCTCACCCGCCAGCGAGACCACGCCCGTCAACACGGCCAGGACGACCGAGCCGCCCTCTTCGACCGCCTCCTCGACCGCCTCAAAGACGGTGCCCCTTGACACGGATCACCCGTATAACGCCGAGTATGGAGCGCGGCGACTACGACTCTCCCGAACCGGATGCGCTGTCGTTCTGCACCTTCACCGCGATCTGCTTTAGGCCGTGGGCTACCTCGCGGAAAGGCGCATCCCGGCCCGGTCGGGATCGGGCGATCCCGTACCGCTCAACGAACCAATCCTCAATCGCCTTGGACTCCATCGGCTCGTCCTTCAGAACCCGGCGTGTGAACTCCTCCACCGCATCGTCGTACTCATGAGTCGGCGCGCCCATGCCCAACAGCCCCGCCGGATCGGCCCGATCCACGACAGCCTTGACTTGGGCCGAAGCCTCCTCATAGAGCTGGCTCAGCCTCTTGGCCCGATGATCCACAAGGCCGAAGGTAGCGGCTCCGGTCCCAGTCGCAGATCGCCGAATCCCGAGCGTCCTTCGACTCGTGCCCCCTGTCCGGTCTGGAGCGCCGTATGGAATGTTCTGGCGCGGGGCCCAAAACTCTGCGGGCAACAGAACGGCGGCGGGTGGGCGGCGGAACTGTCGTTCTTCCTGGACTGGCG
>CAZCCS010000480.1:0-2412 GCA_964497005.1 uncultured Acidimicrobiaceae bacterium
GTTGGAGAAGGCCGAGATGGTAGGGATGGTCGCCCATCTCGACAAGCTGCCTGCCGAGGTATCGGGCGGCATGCGTAAACGGGCCGGGTTGGCCCGGGCGCTCGTCCTGGACCCGGAAATCGTCTTCTTCGACGAGCCCGACTCGGGGCTGGACCCGGTCCGGGTCGCCTACTTGGATGAGCTGGTGGTCTCGGTTCAGAAGGAAACCGGCTGCACCTTCTTCATCATCACCCACAACATCGAGTCGGTGAAGCGGACCGCCGACTATATCGGGATGCTTTACCGGTCGAGCCTGGTCCGTTTCGGGCCCGCGAACGAGATGTTCACCAGCAGCCGTGCTCTGGTGAAGCAGTTCCTCGCCGGTAGCTCTGTCGGGCCTATCAGCATGGACGAGATGGTCGACGCCGCCCGCGGTGACGAGGAGATCGAGGCCCTGATCGCCGGGAGCGCCGACGGTGAGGGGCCCGCGGTGTCAGCTAACGGTGCCTAGGCCCCGCGAGTCCATGTCGCGGATGCGGAGCGACAAGGCGCGAAGCAGGCTCTGAACGAATTTCGGCGAGGAGTCCACGAGAGACCTGAAATCGTCCTGAGCCAGTTCCAAAACTCTGATGTCCGTGACGGCTCGAACGTTTGCGGACCTGGGCTTTCCGTCGATCAGAGACAGCTCTCCTATGACGTCTCCTGGGCCGAGGCGTCCGATGACCGTTCCGTCCTTCTCCACCTCGGCCTGCCCATCGAGGATCACGAACATCAAACCGCCGTCGCGTCCGGCCCGGGTCAGAATCGTTCCTGCCGGGCGCTCCATCTCGACCATCTTCGTGGCGATCTGGGACAGGTCTCGCTTCGAGCAGCTTTCGAAGAGCGGTAGGTGCGAGAGGAGGTTGACCTTGTCGCGCTTTAGGAAGCGGGAAGCCATGGCCGCCGAAACTAATCTGCCGGTACTCCCCAAAGGAAACGGAAGCGAGTCGGCAAGGAGGCCAGGTGATCCACCCGAACGAGGTCCTCGGTGAGCTGAGGGAACCCGCCCACGAGCTCCGTGAGCACATCCCCGACGTCATCGGCGCCTACGCGGACATGCAAAGGGCTGTCATGACCGACGGAGCCCTGCCTGCCAAGACCAAGGAGCTGATCGCTCTTGTCGTTGCGGTGACTCGCGAGTGCGACGGGTGTATTGCTTCCCACGCTCGGGGGGCGGCTCGGAGAGGTGCCAGCGAGGTGGAGGTTGCCGAGGCATTAGGGGTCGCTGTTCTGATGAACGGTGGTCCCGGCACGGTCTGGGCTCCCCGGGCGCTGGCGGCGTTCCGCGAGCTCGCCGGTCCTCCGGAGTCATAAGTCCGACGCTGGTCTCGCCTCGGTTTCGCCGAACGGTTGGCCGGTTCTTGCCCGGTCGTCCTTAGCCCAAGAGGGCCGGAATCCGGGCCGGCCCCCGCTCGTCGCTGACCGCCGGTCGCCGGTCGCCGGCGCCGCGGGCCGGGAGCGAGCTCTTTGGGCGGCGGATTGCTCTTTGGGCGACGGATCGCGGCGTTTTCGATGCTGTTCCGCCACCCAAACATGTATGCGCGTGCTAAGGAGCGGCGAGGCGTCCCGCCCGCCGACCAGCAAACGACCGCTTGCTGCCCTCGCAGGTCATGGGTTCCGGTACTCCTCGATCACCGCGTCCGACAACCGGGGCCACGCCTCGACCGCCCAAGGTCCGAAGTCGCGTCTGCTCAAAAACGCCAGCCCAAGACCGAGCTCAGGGTCGACCCAGAGGAAACAGCCCGACTGGCCGAAGTGGCCGAAGGTCGACGCCGAGTTCGAACGTCCCGTCCAGTGAGGGTTCTTGTGATCCCGTATCTCGACACCTAGTCCCCAGTCGTTTTGCTCCTGGCGGCCGAAGCCGGGGAGCACGCCGGCCAGGCCTGGTACGGCCACGCGCGTGCAGTCCTGAAGGGTTGCCCGGGTGACGAGGGTCGGCTCGAGAAGTTCGGCACCGACGGCCAGAACGTCGTCGATCGACGCGCTCGCTCCGTAAGCCGGAGATCCCTCCAGGCGCACGCCGGTCAACCCGAGCGGGTCAAGCAACCCACCAGATAGATAGTCCGCGAACGGCATTCCGGCCCGGTCCGACAGATGGTCCGCGGCGACCTCGATCCCCCGGTTGGAGTAGATACGGCGGGTCCGGGGCGGGGCTAGGACCTGGTCGCTGTCGGGGGCGAGACCCGACGCGTGCGACAAGAGGTCCGCAAGTGTCGCGCCCGGGGGGCCGACCTGGTCGTCCCACCCGACCGTTCCCTCCTCCACGGCTATCCAGATGCACATCGCGGTGAAGATCTTGGTGACCGACGCCAGGCGGAAACGAGCAGACGCGTCCCCGAAGGAGTCGAGGATGACCAGACCGCCACCGCGACCGCCGGCACCGCCGGCACCGCC
>CAZCCS010000481.1:0-2391 GCA_964497005.1 uncultured Acidimicrobiaceae bacterium
GGATAGCCGAGATCGACGCTACCTATGAGCTTCGGAACTGGCTCCGCCTCGACAGCCTTCCGCGGGCCGCGTTCGTCCGCCGAACCGAGCTGGGCATCACTGACGCCCGCTTCTACGGCGCCCACGAGCAGCCCATCACCGATCAGGACACCGACGGGCAGATGGTGCGACTTGGGGGTCGCTGGATTCCGCCCCTATAGCGCTCGAGAAGGCCCCGATCGGCTATCCAGCCGGCCAAGCCGCCATCGGGATCAGTCGGCGATCGCGACGCCGGCCTCGCCGGGCAATGGCATCTCAACTGGCGACGGGGCCCCGAGGCCTGACGCCTCCATGAGCTCGGCCAGGGCGGCGGGGACCTCGTTGGCCAGCACCCAGACGTCGGGGACAAGGTCTGGGTCGACGTGAATCCCGAAGTCCAGCCGATCGAGGTAACTGAACACAGTCACGTTCAATCCCATCCCCTCGAGGATTACCGAACTGGGGAAGACGGCAACCACCTTCCCGCCGCACATGTACAAAGGGACGTTCGGGCCCGGCACGTTCGAGACCACCGTGTTCACCCGAAGCGGAATCCTGGACATAAGGGAGGTCCGGTAAATGGTTCGGATCGCCGTCCCCAGTATGAAGGGCGAGGCTACCTCCCCAATGGACTGGATCTCGCGGGCGCCGATCGCGTTCCGCATGGCCTTGGCGCTCTGGGTCGATCTCTTGACTGCCTGAAGGCGTTCAATCGGATCGGCGACGTCGGTGGCGAGCGACACGAACATGTTGCTGATCTGATTGTCTAGGGCCGTGTCACCTTCTGGACGGGTCGAGACTGGGACCGCGGTTACCAGCGGGGCGTCCGGCAATTTGTCGTGCTTCTGCAGGTAGCGGCGAAGCGCTCCGGCGGTCAGCGCCAAAACGACGTCGTTCACCTTCACGTCATGCTTCACTTTGAGAGCGTGGACGTCGGTCATCGAGACAGATGCGAACGCGAGTTCCCTTCGCGGGCCGATAGGAGCGTTGAAAGGAGTGACCGGTGCACGAAGGATGGCCCTGTTTTCCTGATCCGAGCGGATGCTGTTGATCGCCGCCAGACCTTTCCCCGCCAATCCGGTCAGATAGCGGGCGAGGCGCATGGGTCGAGCCGGCTGGGCCAGCAGGGTCCGGGCCAGCAACTCGAAGTCCCCAGGGTCCGAGCCCGCCTTTCTTTCTTCGAGGCTCGGCAGGGGCGCCAGCGGCGTTGCCGCGTCGGGCTCGATGTCGAGGAGCACGGTCGCGAGGCTGGCGCCGGCCACACCGTCGAGCAAGCAGTGGTGGTACTTGAGGAAGGCGGCGACCTTGCCGCCGGCGACACCCTCAATGAACCACATCTCCCAGAGCGGCCAGCGCCGGTCGAGCTGAGTGCTCATCAGAGTCCCTACGACCTCGCCTAGCTCGCGGGCGCCCCCGGGAGAAGGTAGCCCGATGCGCCGCACGTGACGGCGGACGTCGAACTCGTCGTCGTCCACCCACATGGGGCGGTCGAGCCCGAAAGGAGTCTCCTTCAGTTTCCAGGCGAACTTCGGGGCGTACGGAACCCTGTCCCTCACCTTCATCACGAACTCGTCGAACGTGATGTTGCGATCCTGGGGGTCGATGATGCTCAAGCCGCCGACGTGTTGGTGCCAGCTTGGCGTCTCCAACGACAGAAAGAGCGCATCAGTACCACCGAGTCTCTTCATGGGAAGAACTCCTTAGTTGTGTGGCGCGGCCCCAGCTACGCCAGTCATCGATTAACTCTCCCCAGGGCTCAGGAGAGCGTTACTTCAACCAGCCAGTGCCTTTGGTGGTGCTGTGGCCTCGGCCAGGAGCCCCAGCACCAGTCCGAGAACGATTTCGAAGGTTCGGTCGCCGTCAAGCGAACCAGTCAGGAAGCCGGCGTTGTCGAGGACGATCGCTCCATGAAGAGCCGCAAACGCACTCACCTGGAGGTCCAGGGAGACGTCGTCGATCCCGTAGGAGCGGATGATCGCCGCGAACGCGGCCATCGCATCGGCGCTGGCTTCCGTGAATCCATCCGGGTCGCGCGGCTCGCTCATTGCCAAGCCGTAACGGCCCGGATGGGTGCGGGCAAATTCCCTGAGCGTGCCGGCCAGGGCCCGTAGTCCCGTGTCACCTGTCTTGCCCATCGCCTCGTTGCGAAGGAGCATTCCGAGTTCGCGCATCGTGCGGTTCTGCAGTTCGCCTCGAAGGGCGTCCAGGCTCGGCACGTGGTTGTACAACGATGAGACCTTGACGCCGACGCCCTTCGCGAGCGCTGTCATGGTCAGGGCCTCGGAGCCATCGCGGTCGACCAGCTGCTCCGCCGCAGACAGGACCGTTGCCCGGTCGAGCCGCTTCCGGGACCCGTCCGTGACCATGTCGTGA
>CAZCCS010000482.1:0-2384 GCA_964497005.1 uncultured Acidimicrobiaceae bacterium
GCCGTTCCAATATCCGAGTCGCACATACTCCTCAGCCCGGTCAGAGCTGGTGACGGCATCGTAAAATCCCGCCGCTCCAAATCTGTCAGTTGCGACCACTTCTCGCCTTTCCCTCCCCCCGGGTCCTCCTGAGGAGGGTGGCCCGGCAGTTGACGTGGAAGTAACAAATCACTATTCTAGCGACCGAACAGTCGGATGAACAATAGTATTCAGGGATTTCGCATTCGAGACAACCCGATAACTACGCCCATGGGCCCGCATCGGCCGAATTCAATTTGCCCTCGGCCACGGTCCGAGCGAAGTCCGCACGATCCGAGCCCATACTTTTCGAAGCTCATCCCCCGCGGGACAGCAGGGCGGTTGGCGAAATGGCAACCTAAAGAATCTTCGGGTCGAATTGGATCAAGATTGGCTCGTATGGGGATGGATCTACCGACTATCGATCGTCTGGAGTTGATATGAATAGCGACGCTATATCGACAGCGCGTCATGTGTGGGTGGCGAACCAGGGGTATTCCGTCGATAAACGGCGCCGGCATATTCTCGACACGGCCGCGGAGCTGTTCGCAACAAATGGCTTCGATCGGACGTCAATGGCGGACATCGCTCAGGCGTCTGGGCTTGAGAAGCCATCTCTTTATCATTACTTCAAATCCAAGAAAAGCATCCTCTCGGGTGTTCTCGACCTAGGAATCGACGACCTGATCGCCGAAGCGCATCAGGTCTTGGCGTCCGAGAGCGTCGACCCTCTCGACAAGCTTCATCGACTGTTCCTCGCTCACAGCCGAAACTTCGAACACAAGATCGCCCACGTAAAAGCCTTCCTGTTGGAGTCTCGTGTTCTCGAGCCGATCGAGAGAGAGAAGTACCTGGCTCGCCGGCACGAATACGAGCAGATCATTATTGACGTCATCAGGAGCGCCCAAGAGGACGGTCTCATCCGGAGTGGTGATCCAGTGCTCTTGGCCTACGGGGCCCTCGGAATGTTCAACTGGATGGTGCAGTGGTACCGCCCTCAGGGACCCGAGACGGTCGAGAGCATCGGTCGGCTGCTCGCCGACATGGCGATGGACGCTCTCGTTCTGCATGACCGTGGGACTCCTCGATGACTTCGTGGCGAGGCCGTGTGTCGTGACGGAAACTCCTTTGGGTTGTTTCATCGGCGGGAAGTGGCAGGCCGTCGGGGACTCGTACGGCGTGTTCGACCCTTCGACGAACGAGCTGGTCGCCCGTGCTCCACGCTGCTCCTCGACGGACGTGGGTGCTGCGGTCGAGTCGGCTGTGGCCGCGTTCGCTCCGTGGTCGCAGACAGCGCTTGCCGAGCGGTGCGAACTCCTCGGAATGCTTGGTGAAGCGATCGGCCGTCACCGAGATGAGCTCGCCGACCTGGTCGTGTCCGAGACGGGAGCTTTGCTCCCGTTCGCCCGCGATGTCGTGGTCGGGTTCGCCGAGCAAAGGTTCGCGTGGCATTCCCGCGCTCAGGCGGATTGGTTATCGGAGAGTTGGGATGTCCCCCTCGCCAATGGTGCGGGCCGCACCACCACGGTCAGACGCCAGCCGGTGGGAGTGGTTGCCTGCATAACGCCCTACAACTTCCAACTTCCGAATGTTGCGGCCAAGGTCGGCGCAGCCCTTGTGGCGGGCTGCACCGTAGTTCTGAAGCCAGCGCCACAAGATCCTCTGGCTTCTCTTAGGTTTTGCGAGCTCGCCGAGCAAATCGGGTTTCCGCCGGGCGTTATCAACCTGATCACTTCCGATAGCAGCGAAATCAGCCAGGCCCTCGTCCGGCATCCGGGCGTCGACATGATCAGTTTCACGGGTAGCACAGACGTCGGACGATCTATCGCGACCGATGCAGCAGCCCAGTTCAAGAGGTTGCTCCTCGAGCTCGGGGGAAAATCCGCCCTGGTCGTCACCGCCGGCGCGGACGTGAGCGCTGCGGCACAGGGGGCCGCATCCACATGGACGCTCTACAGCGGTCAGATCTGCACAGCGCCAACACGAGTCGTTGTCCACCAATCGTTGCATGACGAGATGTTGGAGGCCCTGACGGAGATCGCTGCCGGGCTGCGCGTCGGCGACCCACGTGACGCTTCGACACACATGGGTCCTCTGATTTCACCAGCTCATCTGACCCGTGTCGAGAAGTACGTCGCTTCCGGAATAGACGAAGGGGCTCGGGTCGTGATCGACGGTCGCAACACACTTTTGCCGTCGGTCGGGAACTTCATAGGACCGACGCTGTTCGACGCGGCGACCTCCTCGATGACCGTGGTTCGCGAAGAGATATTCGGACCGGTCATATGCGTTACCGAGGTTGCCAACGACGACGAAGCGGTTTCGGTAGCCAACGACAGTATCTATGGGCTCGACGGGTACGTCTT
>CAZCCS010000483.1:0-2363 GCA_964497005.1 uncultured Acidimicrobiaceae bacterium
AGAGGTCCGCCCCGGAGAGGTTCGCCCTGGAGATGGCTGCCTCGATGACGGCTTGGCGCACGTCGGTCGCGTTCTTGGCCGTGTAAAGGACCTTGCCGTCCCAACGGTTCTTGATCTCGATCATCGTCCGATCAACTCCTCGATGCGGGCGAAGTCGGCGGCGATACGTGCAGCCAGTTCGTCCTGGCGGTGCTCGGCGATCCACTTCCCGACCGCGTAGGCGATGATCCGCCAGTGGGCGTCGGCCCCGACGGCTGTATCTATCGCCGCGGTGAGGCTCGGCTGCTCGGCCAGCCAGCCCAACCACTCCTCCGGGCTGGTCGTGGGCAGCGGTAGGGTTTGGTCTGCCATCAGTCCCTCCTTGTCAGGGGTTGGTGGTGTGACGGCCCGCAGGTCGCGTCTGCGGGCCGTCGTTTCCGTGGAGAGTCACGCCGCGTCCCCTTGGTTCCGGCGGTACATCTCCACGACGCTGCTGGAGAACAGGTAGGAGCCGGTCGTCCCGGGCAGCTTGATCTCGTACGGCAGTTCGCCCTTCTCGACCAGGCGTAAGACGGTGCTTCGGGACTTCCTGAGCCGTCTGGCCACTTCGAGCGCGGATATCAGGCTTGCGTTAACCCCTTCACTCATAGTGACTAAGCTTCCCCAAATGGGGAAGAGATGTCAAGCCCTAAAATCACAACAATGTGAGTCGTCACCCCGTCAGGGTGGATATCCCCACATCCCACAGGTTATCCACAGCCGGACGGTTACTGCCCTTGACGAAACTTCGTCAAGATGCGTACACTCTCCCCATGGCACAACCAGGGCACCGAGTGCCACCGTTGACGCTGGGGCGGCGACTTCGGATGGCACGCGAGGACGCCGGCCTCAGACTTGAGGACCTGGCGGAAGAGCTCGAGGTGAGCCGGTGGACTCTCACGAAGTGGGAGCGCGACTGGGATGACAACTCACCGAAGGCACCCCGCCCCAAGAAGGTGTTCATCGAGAAGATCGCCGAGCTGACCCACGTTCCGGTGGAATGGCTCACCGAGGCTCCCAGCGGGTCTCCTGATCCAACGGGCACCCGTTACGTTGCCAACAGGACCCCTGTCGAAGCCTCAACCGGGAGCGCTAAGACCAACTGTGATTATCCGGAATACACCCCGACTGACAGAACCCCTGTTCGCGCTGCAGCCTAGGACCCCGTGTTACGGATAACTCGACGGTTACGGGGAGGAAAGCGAAGAGAAAACCGCGCAGTCCGAGAAACCGGAGAAACCTACTGCGAGTCGGTTAACACCCATGTGGAGTTAGCCACGCTAAGTGACCAGACTCCACAATCTATGACCACGGAACAGGCCCAGGCGTTGCCGGTTCACTCGCACCAGTGCATGTGCTGGCTTCACCCCGACCAGATCGCCACTCTCCGCAACTGCTCTAAGCACAACGTGATACGGAGCAACTACACGGCAGACAAGCCGAACCGCTACGGCGAATATCAGGTCCACTACAAGAGCCTGGACTGTGTCGTCCGGCTCGGCCTGGTGATGCGTGTCGGCCGCTACTACAAGCTGACCGACGCCGGGATGCTCCGCCTCGGCCTCTAGGCCACGGCGTAACACGATGTAACATGCGCCTCCTGTTGAGGAGGGGCGTATGTACTTCAGTCGGGTCATCCAGTTCGGAGCGGTCATCGCCTTCGGGATCGCCCTCTTCCACCCCACCGGGGGCGTCCAGATCGGAGGCGCGCAAGGGGTCGTGTTCCAGTCGTGGCTGGTACTCCTCCTGGCCCCCGCCGTCTTCCTCGCCGCTACCTGCCTGCGACGGTGGACCTTCAGGCGGCAGGTGGCCCGCCGGCGGCCCCGGCCGCAGCGACCAGCCCGGCCGCAGCTACTGGACCGGCAGGAACTACAGGCCCGGCTGCCCCACCCACCCCCGGAGGACTAGCCGGGTTGTAGGCGACCAGCCCGGCCGCCGCCCCGGAACCGACCAGCGCCGACAGCAGCCCCATCTCGAGCGTCGAGTCGCCCTTGCCGAGGCACAGCAGGACGATGAGGGCGGCGAGCGCGGCCACGTGGAACGCGAACGCGAGGATCAGGACGAGCGGATTGTTGGTCACAGGGTTGCTCCTTGCTGTTGACGTGCCTGATGATGTTTCTTGCAGCGGCGGACGTGGACGCCATTCTCGACGGTGATCCGGTGCCCAGGCCGCCAGCAGCCGTCCTCATGGCAGTTGAACGCGTGGAAAGCGGCGCCGATGAGAGCGAGTTCGGACACGTCGGAACCGAATCCCGACCAGAAGTTGTAGGTGGTCGACGGGGTGCGCGGTTCAACGCCGAGGAGGTGCAGGATCAGGGACCACATCAGGCTTGGCTCGGCGGTTC
>CAZCCS010000484.1:0-2357 GCA_964497005.1 uncultured Acidimicrobiaceae bacterium
GGGAGCGAAGCCAATGATTGGCAGGTGAGCCTGAGTCGCAGCGTCGCTGCGATCAGGCGCCAGACGAACTCTTTGGGCACGTGCTTGCTGCCTTGCTCGTTCGCTAGGCCCCGCACCGCGTCGTCAAGCCGAAGCGCGACGGCCGCCGTCTGCGCACCTGCGTCGGGCCGCGTGGATCGTGAACCAACCGCCCACGACGTCGCCTGAACGAGATAGGTACCGCCGATGTGGAAGGAGTCCGCAAGGTCGCCGGCAACGATCGCGGTTGCACCCCGCGGCCAGAAGAGGATCCCGACCACTGCGCTCACCGCAGCCCCTATCGCTACGTCTTCGATCCGCACTACCCCGACCTTCCAACCGACGGGCACCAGGATGTTGTAAAGCACGGTGATCGTCACCGTGAAAGCGGCCTGCCCGACTGCAAACGGTGCGGTCCCTGGAGCATACGCCGCGACGAATAGCGCTATGGGAAGGGCTATCCAGAGGGCCGACGTGTTGTCCCCGATAGCAAGTATGAGCCCCGCGCCGATGAAGAAGCCCACCGCGGTCCCCACGATTGCCCGGAGGGCGGTCGCCCCCGTGGACGCGGCGGTCGTTCGTAGTACGGACAGGGCCCCGAGCACTACCCAGAAGCCGTGCTGAACGTGAACCAGGTCAGCCGTCGCTACCGCCGCGGCCAGCGCGACGGCACCTCGGATGCTGTTCAGGGTCCAGACCGACCGCAGAGAGGCATGGCCCATGGCCCGTTTCGCCCCCGTTCGGAGACTCGAAGTCAACCGGGTCGGTTCCGTTCGCTCCGCGATCCCGCACGCCACCTGCGCCTGGATCACCCCCATTCGGACGGCGGATGCGACCATTCGGGCGTGGAAGGAGAGGTGGACTTCTCGCTCGGTGCACGGCCCCTCGGTTCCGAGAGACACGATTTCGGCGGAATCGTTCTCGATCGGTTTGTCGAAGCGGCTGAGATCGAATTGACCGCGGTCCCCTCGCAGCAAACCGGCGATGTGGCGCAAGGCATCGGCCGAGATGTCGATCAGTTCTTTGTTGGCTTTGGACGCGTCTCCGACATCGGTTCGCTCGCGGCCGAGGTCCACGACGAGGAGGCTGCTCCACTCCAGCGATTCGACCAGGTCGTCCAGCGCTTGGTCGGCACGCGCCAGACCGGTGGGCCGGGAAGGCGTTGAGCCGAACACCAGCGCCAATTGGTGCTTTGCCTCGAACGCGGCGTCGACTTCCGGCTTCGGGTCCTTTCCGCTCACGGCAGCCTCGAGCGCGACCGCGAGGGCTGCTGCGGAATCGCTCGCGGCTAGCCGGAGCCGGTCCGATTCGGGCCGCGGTGAGAGCAGTAGCACGGCCAAGGTTCCCGCCCCAGTGGCTAGCCACCACCCTTCAAGGCGCGACGGGATCATGCTCAGGGTGCCCGGGGACGCTGCCGGCAGGACGTAAGCGAGCAGAGCGGCGGTCCCGCCCGATGACGCGTTCGGGCCGGTAATTCCACCGAACAGCACGCAGAAGACCACCGGGACTGTCACCAAGGCTGCCAACACAGTGTTCGAGTTGACGGCAGTGCCGATGATCAACAGCAGCGAACCCACCACCCCGAGAAGAGCGTGTGCCTCGAGCTTGTGAAGCCGGCTACCGGTGAATGACGCCAGGACCAGTGTCGCGAAGCCGCCGAATGCGGCGAACGTCGCCATCTGCAGATCGCCGATGACCCGGTCGGTGAGCGCAAAAATGCCCGGCACTACCAAGGTTGCCCGAACCGCCCGGTAAGCAGCCTGCTTGGACCAGACCGGACGCAACGAGGCCACCGCAGGAGGGACGGTCGGCCATCGATGCCGGACGGTTAGCGGAGGCGCGGCGGTTGGGGCGGCCATCTGCGAACCAGTCTGCTACACCACCGAATGACCGCCGGCACCGAACGCCGAAATGTCTTTGATACGAGCTCGGCTCAGTGTCGCCGTACCGGACGCCACGACACGGGACGCCACCACACGGGACGCCACCACACGGGAGGTCACTACACAGGAGGCTGGTCGTCCGCCATCTCGCGCAGCCGGTTTTTCAGGATCTTGTCCAGTGTCCCCGTCGGGAACTGGTCCACGACATAGACGGCCCGCGGCACCTTGAAGTCAGCCAGGTTTTCCTTGCACGTTTCGATGACCTGGCGTTCGAGACTGGCGTCGTCGGGAGCGCCTGGAGCCTTGATTACAAACGCAACTACGACCTGGTTGAGGAAATCGTGGTGCTTGCCGACGACGGCGACCTGCGCGACGCCGGGTACCCGTCCGGCGATCTCTTCGACCTGGCGGGCGGAGACGTTTTCGCCGCCGACCTTGAGGAGGTCCTTGTCGCGC
>CAZCCS010000485.1:0-2332 GCA_964497005.1 uncultured Acidimicrobiaceae bacterium
CTCGCGCTCGTCGCTCGAACGCCTGCGTCGCGCGCTCCACCAGCTCGTCGACGGCCGGGGCGTGCGCCATTTGCGGGTGGGTGGCGCCGCCATCGACACGGCGGTGGCCGACGCGTTCCTCGCCGCGCTGGCCCTGGCCGCCCTGCAGGCCTGCGTCGCCGCCGCCGAGCGTCTCGAGTCCGGCAACGACACGGCGCTGGCGCAGTGGCGGCGCGAGGCCGAACGGGCCCGCTACGACGCCGCCAAGGCCGAGCGGCGCTACCTGGCCGTCGACCCCGACAACCGCCTCGTCGCCCGGGGCCTGGAGGCCGCCTGGGAGACGGCGCTGCGCGCCCTCGCCGACGCCGAGGCCGAGCTCGCCCGCCGGGAAGCGGCCCGGCCCACGCCGCTCACCGACCACGAACGGGCCGCCATCCTCGCCCTCGGCGACGACCTCGACGACGTGTGGTCCGCGCCGACCACCACCGACCGCGACCGCAAGGAGCTCCTGCACACCCTGCTCGACGAGATCAACATCGCAGTCACCCGGGACCGCACGGGCGGTGCGGCCACGCTCGTGCTGCGGTGGAAGGGCGGGGCGATCAGCGAACTGTCGGTGCCCCTCAAACGCACGCCGCCGGCAATCCGCACCGACGAGGACACCGTCGCCCTCCTCCGCCGCCTCGCCGCCCACTACCCCGACGCGCGGATCGCCGGCATCCTCAACCGCCAAGGGCGACGCACCGCCACCGGGCTCCCCTTCACCGCCGGCCGGGTCCAGGGCCTCCGCCACCACTGGGGCATCGACTGCCACCCGCCGACCGGCGAACCGCCCGACGGTGAGCCGCTCACCGTCGCCCACGCCGCAACCCAGCTCGGCGTCGCCCCCTCCACCCTGCACCGCTGGCTCAACGACGGGTTCATCGCCGGCGAACAGGTCACCCCCGGCGCGCCCTGGCGCATCCGCATGACCGACGAGCTACGCGCCTCCTTCGTCGACGAGGCCCCCGCCGGCTGGCTCGCCATGCTCGAGGCCACGACGGCTCTCGGCGTGTCCCGCCAGACCGTGTTGCAGCGTGTCAAGCGCGGCGAGCTACGCGCCGTCCACGTGCGCCGCGGACGCCGAAAAGGCCTGCGTATCGAGGTCCCCCATCCCCAAGACGCCCTCCTCTAGACCATACAATCAGCAAAGGAGCAGTGTGGTGAGACATCCAAGAACTTGGTGATGTCTGCTTCGACCACCACCTTCGACCCGTCCCATGCGGCGTCCATGATCGTGTTCAACGCATCATGCGCTGAACGTTTCGGACGGAACCCGAAACTGCACGACAGGAAATCCGCCTCGAAGATCGGCTCGAGCACGATCTTCAGGGCGGCTTGCACCACACGGTCCCGGACGGTCGGAATCCCGAGAGCTCGGGTCGTCCCGTCCGGTTTGGGGATCTCCACCCTGCGCACCGGCATCGGCCGCCAACGGCCGCCAGCCAGCTCAGCTTGGAGATCGTCAAGGAAGCCGGCGACCCCGACCTCCTCGATCTCGGCGATGGTCACGCCATCGACACCTGCAGCCCCACCATTCGAGGCCACGTCCACACACGCCCTAGACAACACGTCGGCCCGATAGACCTTGTCCGCCAGAGCGTGGAATCGCCGTGAAGGCTGTGCCTTCGCAGTGCGGTACAGCACCCGTTGAAGAGCACCGACGCTGCTGAGGGTGGCTATAGCCGTGGCGGCACTCACCGGACGGTCCTCCTCTCGTTGCTGTCAACCAAGCAGGGTCCTTCCCTCACGGCGAGTTGTGTTGTCTCGCCGCTGCAACCGGTACTACGACCCTGTCCGACTCCCTCTCAGCAGCCGTTCACTTCCCGGCGGTTCCACCGGTTATAGAACGACCAGCTCCACCCCATTCGGGCTGGGCTGAGTAGGGCCTCCCCCCTTCATCGAGCCACTGTGTTGACGTTCCACGCCCTCTATGCCGGAGGGTTCTTCGACGCTGCACATCCAGGATCTTCACGTCTTCCATGGCCTTCGCCGATCGGGACACGGCTCGGCACCCTCTCCTGACACTCACGGCACGGCAGGCTTCGCTTCATGCTGCGGACCGCCAACTCGCACGACCCCAAAGGCCGCTTGTCATCCCGCTTCGACGCCGGCCTCTCAACCAACGCCGGGGACCAGCTACCGGGCTCCCTGACGACTACCCGGACCGGACTCACACCGGCAAGCGACTCGACACTTACGATCACGACATCAAGTCATCACCAACCTCCAGCGTGATCTGCTGGGCGCACTCCCGGCGGGTGTTGAAGTGTGAGGGGTGGTGGTCCCCCTCCGGGCGGTGCCGATCGGGCAT
>CAZCCS010000486.1:0-2329 GCA_964497005.1 uncultured Acidimicrobiaceae bacterium
CTGACGAGCATGGAGAAGGAGGAGTGGGTCGGCGCCGAGGTACGGCTGGCCGCTGGTGAAGATCGGGTCAACCGGATCATCGACGTCATCGACAGGAAGGAGTCCGACAGTGCCAGTGCGTGAGCCAATGCGTGAAGCGGTGATCGTCGACATAGCCAGAACCGCGTTCGGGAAGCGAAACGGCGCCCTGGCCGGTTGGCATCCGACGGACCTTCTCGGGTTCACATTGCGCAACCTCGTCGAGCGCAACAGCCTCGACCCGGACCTCCTGGACGACGTGGTCTGCGGTTGCGTCACCCAGTCCGGGGAGCAGGGGTGCAACGTCGGGCGTAACGCGGTGATCGCCGGCGGCCTCCCGTGGACGCTTTCCGCGACGACCGTCGACCGACAGTGCGGATCGTCGCAGCAGGCCCTTCATTTCGTCGCAGCCAGTGTCATGTCGGGCATGTACGACCTGGCGATCGCCTGCGGCGTGGAATCGATGTCCCGGGCTGCGATGGCGTCGAACGCCCGCGGAGGAACCGGCCCTTTCTCCCCGGCTTTCATGAACGAGATCGACAACCGGCTATGGGCCCAGTTCCGTGTCGCCCAGGTTCTCGCGGATCAAGAGGGGATCACCCGCGAGGAGATGGACGCCTACGCGCTGGAGAGCCACCGGCGTGCAGCAGAGGCGACCAGCGCCGGCCACTTCGCCCGAGAGATCCTCCCCGTCCCGATCAAGGACATCGAAACGGGCGAGCCGACAGGCTCGGTGCTCGAATCCGACGAGGGGATCCGCGCCAACTCGACGCTCGAAGCTCTGGCTGCGCTCCCGCCGGCGCAATCGTGGGAACCTGAAACCGCTCCTTCGATCACCGCCGGCAACTCTTCCCAGATGACCGACGGTGCCGCCGCGGCTTTGATCGCCGACCGGTCCACCGCCGAGCGCCTCGGGCTGCCCATCCGCGCCCGCCTATTGCACTTCGCGGTAGGAGCGGAGGACCCCGTTCTCGTCCTCTCCGCCCCCAACCGGGTCACCCGTCGGCTGCTCGAGCGATCAGGCATGAAGATCGCCGACTTCGACGCAATCGAGTGCAACGAAGCGTTCGCTGCAATCGTGCTGCGATGGGCCCGCGAGTTCTCGCCCGACCCGGAGGTCCTCAACCCCCGCGGAGGGGCGATCGCCATCGGGCACCCTTTGGGCGCCAGCGGCGTTCGCATGACCGCGACCCTGCTCAACCACCTCGAATCCACGGGCGGGCGATACGGGCTGCAGACGATGTGCGAAGGCGGTGGCCAGGCCAACTGCACCGTCATCGAGCGCCTCGAATAGCCGGCCGGTCTCTGTCGGAGGAGGGCTATGAGGCCAGATCCCGGGACGTCCCTGCTGACGCAGGAAAACGATCCCGGTCTCTGCACTCCCAGCCCTCCTCCAACATTTAGCCGGCTCGCTGCTCGCGTCTCTCTCAGCGGATTGGGCGAGCAATCGCGCATTGGGCGACAGAACGCGTCCGATATGGCGCGAATCGTCGCCCAAAGGTCCGGCGTGCGGCCGGAAGGAGCGGCTTTTCAGTTTTCCCACCGTGAACCGTGAGTAGAAGGAAGAACAAGAGAGCTAACGGTGGTCGAACGCCACCTTGATCGCCCCGGAGGAAGCCTGGTCGGCGAGGGCGGCGAAGGCATCACGCCATTCCGACAGCCTGAAGGTGTGGGTGAGCATCGGGGTGATGTCAACCCGGCCCTGTTGCACCAGATGGAGGTAGTGCTCGATGGCGTGGCGGCGAACGCCTTCGACCTCCTCAATACCGAAGGCGTTCGAGCCGACCCACGAGAGCTCCTTGAAATACAAGGGGCTCCACTCCCAGCGACCAGGAGCGTGGAATCCCGCTTTCACCAGGGTTCCACGCGCGCGTAGCACTCTAACGCCCACTTCCAGTGTTTCCGGTTTACCTATGGTGTCGTAGACGACATCGATGCCCCCCGGGTGGCACATCGGGAGCCCGGTGGTCCCGAGCACCAGCTTTCCTCCGGACCACGCCGCCAGCTCCTCGATGATCTGCATCCGGTCGTCCGGGGCCATCACGACCGACGCCCCCAGCTTCCGGGCCAGGTCCGCTTGCGCGTCGAAGCGGGCGATTACCGCAACTTCCACGTCGGGGTACAGCGCACGTAACACCGCCAGCGCAGTCGTCCCCAGCGCGCCGGCGCCGTAGATCAGAGCGCGGCCGCCGGCCGGCGGTGCGTGCCGGGTGACCGCGTGCAACGACACGGAAAACGGGTCGGCAAGCACTGCCTGCTCGTCGCTCACCGCGTCAGGCACGGGGAAGAGCATCGTCGGGTGGGCCGGCAT
>CAZCCS010000487.1:0-2327 GCA_964497005.1 uncultured Acidimicrobiaceae bacterium
ACTCAGTTAAGTGGCGAAGTTGCTGTGGTGACCGGGGCGAGCCGGGGGATCGGGAAGGGGGTCGCGGTTGAGCTGGGGGCCGCCGGGGCGACCGTGTACCTGACGGGGCGGACGGTCGGTTCGGGCGGGCGGTTGCCCGGAACCATCGGTGAGACGGCCGCCGAGATCGACGCTTTGGGAGGCGTGGGCGTCGCGGTTCAGTGCGACCACCACGACGACGGTCAGGTCGATGCCGCCTTCGCCAAAGTCTTAAAAGAGCACGGTCGGATCGACATCCTCGTGAACAATGTGTTCGCCGCTCCGGACCTGGCCCAATGGCTGGGTCGCCCGTTCTGGGAGCTGCCTACGCGTGCATGGGACGAAGTGATCGACATCGGAGTGCGTTCCCATTACGTAGCGGCAGTCCACGCGGCGCGCTCGATGGTCGACCGCGGCAAGGGGCTGATCATCAACATCTCGTCCTCAGGGGCGATCCAGTACGCGCACAACGTGCCCTACGGCGTGGGCAAAGCAGCCGTCGACAAGATGACCGCCGACATGGCGCACGAGCTTTCCCGTTACAACGTGGCGGTGGTCTCGTTGTGGCCCGGGCTGGTGAAGACCGAGTTGGTGATGTTCGGCGCACGGCGCGGAGAGGACGGCGGTGAATTCCTGGACCTCGGCGAGGAGGGAGTGTTCGACCTCGCCGGCGCAGAATCGCCCCGGTTTGTCGGGCGTGCGGCAGTGGCGTTGGCGGTCGATCCGAAGGTTATGAGCAAGAGCGGACGCGCCTTCGCCGTCGCCGACCTGGCGCGTGAGTATGGCTTCACCGACGTGGACGGCCGGGTACCTCAGACGCTGCTGCGCCCCCAACCGTGATCTAGCCCATTCGGCGCAGGGTTGCTGCCTTGACGGCCGAGTCGGGTGCCTCCGATAGCGGATACAGCTGGGCGGTGGCCAGGTGCCTGCGGGCCGCCCGGGCCGCACGGTCGGAATCTCCGCTGACGATTGCGGACAGGATCTGGGCGTGCTCCTTGAGCGCTTTCGCGCCAAGGCGGGGCTCCGGGAACCTCCCGGCCTCCGCCGCCCTGGCCGACCACGAGCGTTCGTGTGCGGACCAGACCGCTTCGAGCGCGCCGGCGACGACGATCAGGGTCTCGTTTCCGCACGCGTTCACGATCGTCTCATGAAAGGATCGGGACGCGTCGGTGACTTCTTGCTCGTCGCGCTCGGCGACCGGGGCGGACAACGCCTGGGCCAACCGCTCGTGGGCGGCTTGCAACACGGGCACGACGTCTTTGTCCCTAGCAGGTCTGCCGGCGCACAATGCGGCGCACACCGGTTCGATCTGCTGGAGCGCAAGTCCGACATCCTCGAGCGTCACGGCTCGTGCCTGCAGAACAAGGGACAGCGTGTAGGCAACCGCGCTTGGGTTGGGAAGATGGACGACCGCCCCTCCGACGTTGCCCCGTTGGACCGTTACCAGGCCTTCGGTCTCGAGGATCCGGAACGCCTCGCGAGCCGAGGGTTTGCTGACCCCGAACTCCTCCAGCAGGTCGTCCTGCTTGGGCAGGGATGAGCCGTCGGGCAGCTCCCCACTGATGATCTGCTCGCGCAACGCGTCAGCGACGATTTCCGCCACTCGGGGCTGGCGCACGCGGCGTTGTGCGCCAGGACGGACCATGCCGGGACATTACACATCGGCGTTCCCGCTGTTGCAGATGCGATCGGTCGGCTCAGGTGGGCAGGGGGGTGCCGTGCTCGGCGGCCACCATGTAAGCGGCGTACCAGTCCGGCCAGTCAGGGTCTTCCTTGCCGGTGCGCTTCTCGTGCTCGCCGTGGGCCACAGAGGCGCGCCGCATTGCGCCGGCCAGGTCTTCAGCCGACGCAAACGCCGTCTCCGTGGTGTCGACCCGACCAGGCTGGCGGACGGTGATCTCTTGGAGCAGGAATCCGTTGCCGTCGGGGTCCTCGAACGTGGCATACGACTTGTAGCTCTGACGCTCCGGGTCGGGTCCGCTGAGCCGTCCCGCCTTATTGAACGGCGAGCCGTGGAAGATCTCGCTCACCTCGACACCGCGGGCGACGAGATCGTCACGGGCCTCGTCGATGTTGGAGACGATCAACTCCAGGTGCTCGGCCGAGCCGGGAGCGACCGTCGTGACGCCCTTGCCGAACGAGATCGAGCATCCCGAACCTGGCGGGGTGAACTGGACGATCCGAAAGTTGTCTCCAGCGGAGATGTCGGCGTCGAGCCTCCAGCCAAGGTTTTCGAAGAACCTCTTCGTTCGCTCGAGGTCGGACACCGGGATCACCACGACCTCGAGCTTCATGTCGACTCTCTTGAC
>CAZCCS010000488.1:0-2323 GCA_964497005.1 uncultured Acidimicrobiaceae bacterium
AGGATCACTTTCAGCCGGTCGCGGATGCTGTCAGCGGTGAAGTCGAAAAAAGACTCGGCGCAGTCGCCGGCCTGCAGGAGGAATGCTTCGCCCGCAGCAACCTCGGATAGGACGTGCCTGAGGCTGCGGGCCTCCCCAGCGAAAACCAGAGGCGGCAGCGATGACAGGGTCTTCAGCGCTTGGTCGAGCGCGTGGGGGTCCGGCCATTCCGGCTGCTGCTGCACCGGAAAGTCCCGCCAGCTCGACGGGGCCCAAGACCTGGTCATAGGACCACAAGCGTGGCGGATGGGCGGCGGTATAGCAAAGCAGATCCCCCGATCTCCTAACGTTCGTCGATCATGGGGGAGCGGATCGGGATCTTCGGCGGGACGTTCGATCCGATTCACGTCGGTCACCTCGTGGCCGCCATCAACGCCAAGCACGCGGTCGGGATGGACCGGGTGGTGCTGATGGTGGCGAACATCCCCTGGCAGAAGGCCGGGGTCCGGGTGGTCAGCAGCGCCGAGGACCGCCTCGCGCTGGTCGAGGCCGCGGTCGGCGACGTTCCCGGGCTCGAAGCTGGGAGCTTGGAGATCGAGCGGGGCGGAGTGTCCTATACCGCCGACACCCTTGCCGATCTGCGGGAGGCCGGGCCCCACGACGAGCTGTTCCTGATCGTCGGCTGGGACGTCGCTAGCGAGCTGCGAACGTGGGAGCGACAGCAGGAGGTGAAGAATCTCGCCACCCTGGTAGTGGTCAACCGCCCCGGCGCCGGCCGGCCCCAGGAGCTCGAGGAGGGAGGTTGGCGCTTCGTGGAGGTGACCGTCCCGAACCTCGAGATTTCGAGCACCGACCTGCGGGCTCGTGCAGCCGACGGGCGCCCCCTCGACTATTTGATCCCCGAGGCGGCGGTCCGTTGCATCCGCCAGCGGCGTATGTACGCTGGTGGCGGATGACAACGGTCCACCCGCCCAGCGCACCCTCCGTCACGGGCGCGCATCCCGGCGAGTTGGCGCACCCGGAGCGGTCGGCTCACCCTTGTGACTTCGACAGCCTCGAAGTCGTCTCCATTGAGGTGATCCCCGACGGCGTAGCGGAGTCCCGAACCGGTGAAAGGCTTCGCCGGCTCGAGCAGCGCCGCCGACTCGTTCGGGAGGAGCTGATGGCCGTTCTCGTCCTCGTTGTCGCCCTGTCGGTGACCGTCGCGGTGCTCGCGATGCAATGGTTGGATAGCTCTGGAGGTATGCATTGATTCATTCGGCGGGCGTGCTGCGGTGATGGCAGCCGTGAGAAGCCGGGCAACGTTGGAAGACATCCGGGAGGCCACAGCATTCGCCGCCCGGGCGGCCTGGTCAAAAGGCGGGGTCGATACGGTGATTCTGTCGGTGGGCGAGGTTCTCGCGATCACCGATGCGTTCGTGATCACCAGCGGCACGAACCCGAGAATGGTGCGGACGATCGCCGACGAGATCGAGAAGAAGGTCAAGGAGTCGACGACGCGGTCTCCTCTTGCAATAGAGGGACTGGATGACGCGCGCTGGGTGCTGATCGACTACGGCGACTTCGTCGCCCACGTCTTCATCGACGAGGCACGCGAGTTCTACCAGTTCGACCGGCTCTGGTCCGATGCCGTTCACTGGGATTGGCAGCAGGAGGAGCCGGAGCCTGTCGCGTCTGGCGAGTAGATGTTCAGCCGCTGAGGTGGATGAAACCGGGTGAAGCGCTCTCTGACGACAGAAGAGGTGGCGGCGAGCTAGGCGCGTGCTGATCGCCCCAGTCGCTGCACCAACCGTAGGGGTCGAACGGGCCGGTCTCCATGTGCCACGAGTTCCAGGCCTCGTTCTTGTAGGCGGCCGGGCACGGGTCGGCGATGACGATCTCCGCGGTGTCGGGGCAGACGTTGGGCTGGTCCACACAGGTCATCGCCTGATGGCCCATGGCATTGCCCGGGCAAACCTACGCGAACGAGGGGTTGGCGTGCTGCGCCAGGTACTGCAGAGCCGCCTGGCACCCCCACCCGGCCTGGGTCGACTGGGCGTACAGCTGGCTGGCGGTGGACGACGAGGCCATCGAACCGCCGGCGGCGTATGCGGTGGAAGGCGGGGCTTGGGGTGCGGGAGCGGCGGCAGCCGGTAGGTGGCGCGGAGACCTTGGACTGGGTGATCCGCATCGGCAAAGATCCGGTGAAGCTGCCGGGCGGGAAGCCGCTCACGGTGCGGCTGACGCTTGACATGGAAGGCGGCCCGCCGCTGTTCCAGCCCGGTTATTTTGGGCGTATAGGCTGTCCCGCGGAGACCGCGCGTTAGGAGCCACCTTGTGCTAGCCTACAAAACGGAACCGGATC
>CAZCCS010000489.1:0-2318 GCA_964497005.1 uncultured Acidimicrobiaceae bacterium
TGCTGCCAACCAGCTCGGTCGCTCGCCAGGTCGGAGACTCACTACGCACCAACTTCCATGCCGACGCCAGCGACACACTCGAGATCGTTACCGGGTCCGCCCTCCCAGCACAGACGGCATCCAACTATGCCCGGGAGGTCGCCGCGATTCCGGGGGTGGTCAACGTGACCACTTTCGAGCAACCGCAGGCGACCTGGCTGCACACCACGATTGCGCCTATTCCGGTCTCCGGCGCGGCCCAACGCCTTGTTTCGGAGGTTCGGGCACTCCCACCGCCGGAGGGGGTAACCGCCTATGTCGGCGGTCCAGCCGCGGGCCTGGTCGATCAGAAACACGACCTTGCCAGCCGCCTACCGCTCGGGATAGCCCTGATCGTGCTCACCACCTTGATCGTCCTGTTCCTGTTCACCGGCAGCGTGGTGCTTCCCTTGAAGGCACTCGTGCTCAACGCGCTGAGCCTCACCGCGGTATTCGGGGCTCTGGTTTGGATATTCCAGGACGGGCATCTCTCGGGATTTCTCGGGTTCACCCCCACGCCGATCAGCACGACGATGCCCCTCCTTCTGTTCTGCATCGCGTTCGGGCTTTCCATGGACTACGAGGTGTTCATGCTGTCGAGGATCAAGGAACTCCATGACGCCGGCGCCACCAACGACGACGCGGTCGCTGGGGGCCTCGCGCGGACCGGCCGGATCGTCACCACAGCCGCGGCATTGCTCGCGGTGACGTTCTTCGCCTTCGGGTTGTCCAAGGTCAGCTTTATCCAGATGTTCGGCATCGGAACTGGCATCGCGATCGTTGTCGACGCCACTCTTATCCGCGGTGTGGTCGTGCCCGCGTTCATGCGACTCGCCGGCGATGCCAACTGGTGGGCCCCCTCGCCCCTGCGACGGCTTCACCGGCGAATCGGTGCGGCCGAAACGGCTGCACCGTTGCCTGCATGAGGTTCGAACCGATGTCATACTCATCAATGTTGCGAGCCTCGCTGTTGTAGCTGAAGGTCAACGGCCTGTCGATGACGTTTCGTCGCACGCCTCCCCATTCCCCGTTGACCGGGAACGGCACCAGGAGAACTCCGGGTTCCTAGAGCGGTCATGGATATGATCTGGTGGGAGGGAGCGGGGCTTTGCGCTGGAGAGATCGGATGGGGAGAACCTCCAGAATGCGATCCGGCCCATGGGGTGCCGTCGCCGCTATCTTGTCCACCTTTGCTGTCGGACTCCCCGCGGCGATGGCAAATTCGTCGCCGGCCTCCGCCGACCCGTCGTTAGCCGCTCCCGCCTACAACGGGGACTTCCCGGACCCGTCGGTGCTGATGGCCGCTGGCCGGTACTGGGCCTACGCGACAGGCAGTGCTGGCACGAACCTGCAGGTTATGACCTCGGCGGACCTCCAGAGTTGGAGCGCCCCCGTCGATCCGCTTCCGACGCTTCCCGGGTGGGCCTCCTTTGGGCGCACATGGGCCCCCTCGGTAACAGAGATCGGTGAGATGTTCGTGATGTACTACACAGTTCGCGACTCCGCACTGAACATGCAATGCATTTCGGTCGCCACCTCTGCCAACCCGGGCGGACCTTTTGTGGACAACAGCTCGGGTCCCCTCATTTGCCAGACCGCCGACGGGGGCTCGATCGACCCGGACGCTTACGTTGATCCCCCGACGGGCCTTCGCTACCTGATTTGGAAGAGCGACGACAACGCCATAGGCCGGCCGACCCATATCTGGGGCGAGTCGCTCGCCTCGGATGGCCTCTCGCTGGCAAGCAGCACCTCCCCGACCATGCTCTTGACGGAGTCGGCCCCTTGGCAGGCCCCGTCGGTCGAAGGACCGAACGTGGTGCTAAACGGCGGTGTCTACTACTTGTTCTACGGCGCGAACAATTATGACTCGACGAGCTCTGCCATCGGATATGCGACCTCGGCATCATTGCTGGGTCCATATCGCGACCAGTCCCTCGCCGACCCCTGGTTCCAAACTTCGGGATCCATCGGGGGCCCGCAAGGCCCGGCCTCATTCATTGACGCGAACGGCCGCGCCCGCATGGCGTTCGCAGCCTGGAACGGGGTGGCCGGCTACGAGAATGGCGGCCATCGAGCGCTTTGGATCGGCTATCTGGACTTCGAGCCCGACGGAGCACCGTTGTTGACTTCCGCGTCGTTCGATCCCGGATATTGGCTGGCCGCCTCCGACGGCGGAATCTTCACTTTCGGTGATGCAACCTTCTACGGCTCAATGGGAGGCCAACCCTTAAACAAACCCGTCGTCGCGGTGGCGTCGACGCCGGACGGTCGGGGGTATTGGTTGGTGGCTTCTGATG
>CAZCCS010000490.1:0-2318 GCA_964497005.1 uncultured Acidimicrobiaceae bacterium
CTCGCGCGACGGCCGCCTGCTCGCGTACGAAGACGTCGCCGGCGCAGGCCTCGCATCGCCCGCCCTTCACGTTGAACGAGAACCTTCCGGGTTGGTAGCCCCTCACTTTTGCTTCGGTCGCGGTGGCGAAGAGCCGGCGGATGTGGTCGAACACTCCGGTGTAGGTCGCCGGGTTGGACCTGGGGGTGCGCCCGATCGGTGACTGGTCGATGCTGATCACCTTGTCCAGCTGGTCGATTCCCTCGACCCTGGTATGGCGACCGGGGACCTCTTTCGACCGGTAGATCTTCTGCATCAACGCTCGAAGGAGGATGTCGTTCACGAGGGTCGACTTGCCCGAGCCGGACACGCCGGTGACCGCGATCATGCACCCCAGCGGGAAGTCGACGTCGATCCCTTTCAGGTTGTGCTCCCGGGCGCCCTTGACTGTGAGCATCCCCTTGGGCTCGCGGCGCATCGCCGGAACAGGGATGCTGCGCTTGCGGGTCAGGTACTGCCCGGTGAGCGACTCCTTCGACTTCAGCAGGCTCGACACCGGACCCGAAACGACGATGTTGCCGCCGTGCTCTCCGGCTCCGGGGCCGATGTCGACGACATGGTCCGCCACCCGGATGGTGTCCTCGTCATGCTCGACGACGATCACGGTGTTACCGAGATCACGGAGGCGGATGAGCGTTTCGATGAGCTTGTGGTTGTCGCGCTGGTGCAACCCGATCGAGGGCTCGTCGAGAACGTAGAGCACACCGACCAGTCCGCTGCCGATCTGAGAGGCCAGCCGAATCCGCTGCGCCTCGCCGCCCGCGAGCGTCGCCGCGGAACGGTTCAAGCTGAGGTAGTCGAGCCCGACGTCGAGCAGGAACCTCATGCGGGCCTGGATCTCCTTCAGCACCCGGTCGGCGATCAGGTGGTCCCGCTCGGAGAGCTCCAGGTTCGACATGATCTCGGTCGCGTCACCGAGGGACAGGTCGCACAGCTCGAAAATGTTCCTCCCCGCCACCGTCACCGCCAAGCTCTCAGGCTTCAGCCGTGCGCCGCCGCAGACAGGGCAGGGCACCTCGCGCATGTAGCCCTCGATGGTCTCCCTCGCATAGTCGGAGTCCGCCTCGGAGTGCCGCCGGCTTAGCCACGGAACCACGCCCTCGTAGTGGGTCTCGTAGGAGCGCACCCGCCCGTAGCGGTTGCGGTACGAGACGTGGACCTTGCGGGTTCCGGACCCGAAGAGGACGACCTTCTGCTCCGACTTCTTGAGCTTCTTCCAAGGCGTTTTAACGGAAAAATTCCAGGCCTCGGCGACGGCCTCGAGCACCCGGCCGAAGTACTCGCCGCGCGCGCCGGCCCAGGGGGCGATGGCGCCGTCATCGATCGACAAATCCGGGTCACGCACTACCAGCTCAGGATCAACCTCGAACTTGGTGCCGAGGCCATCGCAATGCGGGCACGCCCCGTACGGGGAGTTGAAGCTGAAGTTGCGCGGGGCCGGCTCGTCGAACGACCGCCCGTCGATCGGGCAGGCGAGGTGCTGGCTGAAGGTGAGGACCTCCTCGTCGCCCTCCCCCCCGTCGCGGGGCACGATCTGGACCTCAGCCACGCCGTCCGCCAGCTTCAGCGCGGTCTCGAGCGAATCGGTCAGCCTCCGCTCGATGCCCTCCCGCTTGACCAGCCGGTCCACGACCACCTCGATGGTGTGGATCTCGTAGCGCGCCAGCTTGGGGGCGTCGGACAGCTCGTGGATCTCCCCGTCGATCCGGGCCCTGGCGTACCCCTGGCCGGCGAGCTCCTCGAGGAGGCTCTGGTACTCGCCTTTCCGCCCTCGCACGACCGGCGCCAGAACCTGAAAACGCGTCCCCTCCGGAAGCTCCAGCACCCGATCCACGATCTGCTGCGGGGTCTGCCTCGACACGACAACGCCGTGCTCGGGGCAGTGCGGCACGCCGATCCGGGCGTAGAGGAGCCGCAAATAGTCGTATATCTCGGTGATCGTTCCGACCGTCGATCGAGGGTTGCGGCTGGCCGATTTCTGGTCGATGGAGATCGCCGGCGACAGCCCCTCGATGAAGTCAACGTCGGGCTTGTCCATCTGGCCCAGGAACTGCCTCGCGTACGACGACAGCGACTCCACGTACCTGCGCTGGCCCTCCGCGTAGATCGTGTCGAATGCCAGGGAGCTCTTGCCGGACCCGGACAGCCCGGTGAAGACGATCAACCGGTCCCGCGGCAAATCCAACGAGATGTTGCGCAGATTGTGCTCTCGGGCGCCGCGGACGACGAGCCGCCCGCTATCCCCTGATCCGGCCACCGGTCCAGGGTACCAGCGAACA
>CAZCCS010000491.1:0-2309 GCA_964497005.1 uncultured Acidimicrobiaceae bacterium
GATGGCCGGCCACAAATATCTCGGACATACAACCGGTCGTTGAGGTGATCTGCGCCGGCACCGTTCGTCATAGCTCGTGTCGCGGCGTGACCCATTGAGGCTACCAGTCGCCTTGCGGTTACTGCGTCGACGGGTCGAGGTGCCACCTCACGATGCGGAACCCATGGTCCACGGCGTTCATGAGTCCGTCTCGGTCGAAGTGGCCGTCGTCTCGCCGGGCGATGGGGATGAAGTTCGCGGTTCTCGGGTTTACCGCGGTCATCGTCACGAGCGCGTTGTCGATGTTGTCGATATCGTCGATGAGGTCTGGGAGTGCGGTGACGTCGCGTCCGTCGAGCCGGATCCGTTCGGGGCGACCGGGCTTGAGGTTGAGCTTCCAGTTCCCGCCGCCCGGCGTGAGCAACGAGTCGCCATCTCTGACGTAGCTCACTGGTTGTCGGTAGGACCTTCCGGTGCGTCGGCCGGTGAGGTAGAGCAGCATTAGCCGCTTACTTAGCGGCGTTGGGAAAGGTAGGGCGAGGATGCGACGCATAGGCAGATTGACCAGTCGCATCAACCTCGCTTGGCGGCGCATTCTCGGCGGGCGATCAATCATTGATTTCTCCGTTCTCATGATGTTCGTCTCGCTTGTCGCTGAGCGGACTTGGTGTGGTTGATTGTTCAGACAAGGACGGAGCCTCCGGCGATGTCGAGGGTGATCCCGCTGATCCATGAGGAGTGATCCGAGGCCAGGAACAAGGCGGCCTGGGCCACGTCGTCCGGCGTCCCGAGGCGCTGGATCGGATGGGTGTAGCGCAGCTGTTCTTGGATGGCGACGGGAATTTGCTGCTGGTTGCGCTCGGTCAGGATCGTCTCGGGGGCGAGGCAGTTGACCCGGACACCATCGGGTCCTGCTTGCGCGGCCAGCTCTCGGCTGAGAACTTCGATAGCCGCCTTTGCGGCGGCGTATGCCAGGGGGGACTGGGGAGTCGGGCGGCGGGCGGCCGCCGAGGACATCGTGATGATGGTGCCGTGTTGGCGTTGCCTCATCCCGGGCAGGAATGCCTTGATGGTCAGGAAGGTGGCGGTGAGGTTGGCGTCGACCGATCCTCGCCAGTCGGCTTCGGAGAGGTCTTGGAGCGGTCCGGGTCGGACGGTGCTTCCGCCGGCATTGGCGACCAAGATGTCTATCGGACCCAGGCCTTGCTCAATCGAGCCCCGCATGGCTTCGATCTGGTCGTAGCGGGTGAGGTCGGCGATCGCAGCGAGAACATGACCGCCGGATTTCTCGATGTCGGCAACCACTGCCCGCACTGCACCGATGTCGCGACCATGCACGATGACGGCGGCCCCTCGCTCGGCGAAGAGTCTGGCGATGGCGGCCCCGATGCCGCGCGAGCTTCCGGTTACCAGCGCAATACGGCCGTCGAGCTCGGTCATCGCTCCTGCCTGTCTGGGTCCGTGTCGGCATTTCGCTCGGCGGAGTCGGTCGGTGTTGGTATAGGTGGGGACCCCTGGGCGCCGGCAATGAAGCTCATGTGGAGGGTGGCCAACTGCACTGCATCCGACTGCGACGCGATTACGAGCGTGGTACGTAACGCTTCGGGGAGGGGCTGGCGTTGATAGGTGCCACTGGCGTTGTTGCGGGCAGTGACAACCGCGACGTCGCCGTAGAGGCGAATCTGGATCTCTTCGAGACTGAACTGCTCGTAGGCCAGTCCGTGGCGATGGCGGTCCACCCATGCAGGCCGGGGAAGAACGAATCCGAGCGGGCCGACCCCAGAGAAGTCGTCGGTGAGGAGGGTGGCCAGCGTCTCGGCGTCTCCGGCACGCTCGGCAGCAGTCCATTCCGAGAGGAAAGCGTGGATTTGCTCTGACATCTGGATGGTCTCCTTGGGGACGATGGTGGTGTGACACATAAACATAGAGATCTAAGACTTAGAAGTCAAATCATTAGAGGTCGATGGGTAGTGGTATCGTGAGTCGATGCTTCCTTCGCAGCCACCGATCGGTCTTCACCTGGCGAGCGCTGCACGGATTGTGCGGCGGTCATTCGATAACGCGCTCGCCGAGGCGGGAGGCTCTCTGCCTGTGTGGTTGGTGCTGCTGAACCTGAAGATTCGACGTCCCACCAACCAACGGGAACTGGCCGAGGCGGTCGGGGTCAGGGAGGCCACGCTCACCCACCACCTAAATGCCATGGACGCCGAAGGGCTCATCACCCGGCAGCGCGACACCACCAACCGTCGGATTCATGTGGTTGAGCTGACCGACGCGGGTGAGGAAGCGTTCCTTCGTCTGCGAACGGCGGCGGCGGCGTTCGACCGGCT
>CAZCCS010000492.1:0-2304 GCA_964497005.1 uncultured Acidimicrobiaceae bacterium
GTCGGAGGGTCGGGGGTCGGAGGGTCGGGGGTCGGAGGGTCCGGGGTCGGAGGGTCGGAGGCGGTTCCCACGATCGCATTTCTCGCCAGCGGCATCGAGGGGATCAAAGTGCGGATTACCGCCAAGGCCCCGACGCTCGAGGAGGCCGAGGCGGCGATTGCCGCGGAGGAGGTGGAAGTGCGCCGCCTTCTGGGCCCCGTGGTGTTCGGCGCCGACGACCAGACGATGGAGGCGGCGGTCGGCGAGCTCCTGATCGGGCGCGGGCTTTCCCTGGGTGTGGCCGAGTCCTTGACGGGCGGGCTGGTCGGGAGCCGGTTGACTGCCGTTGCGGGGGCGAGCGACTGGTTCCGCGGATCGATCGTCGCGTACGCCACCGAAGCGAAGAGGAAGCTCCTCGGCGTGGGCGACTCGCCGGCGGTCAGCGAGGAGACCGCGCTCGAGATGGCTGCTGGTGCGGCGGCGGCGCTAGGGGCCGATGTGGGGCTCTCACTGACGGGTGTGGCGGGCCCGACCGAGCAGGACGGGCAGCCGGTGGGGACCGTCTGGGTGGGCTTGCACTCGGCGTCCGGCAACGACACGGCTCGGCTTCTACGACTGGCCGGCGACCGGGACCAGATCCGTCAGATCTCCACCATCTCGGCGCTCGACTGGCTCAGGCGGTCGTTGCTCGATTTAACCGATAGCTGACGTGCCCGGGCGGCGCCGGCTGTTCGTCGCGGTGTGGCCGCCGGCGGAGCTGGTCGAAACGCTGGCGGGGCTGGAAAGGCCGCAAGCAAAAGGGCTCCGGTGGACGACACGGGACCAGTGGCATGTGACGCTGCGTTTTCTCGGTTCGGTGGGGGAGGGGGACTTCGAGGCGCTGGTCGTTGCTTTACGGGGGATCGCTGTGCCGGGTGAGTCGGCTCGTTTGGCTCGTTTGGAGAGGCCGGTCACGGCGGTAGTAGGTCCGGGGCCCAGTGCGTTCGGGAGGGGAGTGTGGGTCTTGCCGGTTGCGGGCCTGGATGGGCTCGCTGCGGTGGTGGACGGGTTGGTCGGGCCGGCGGACGGGTTGGTCGGGCCGGCGGACGGGTTGGCCGGGCCGGCGGACGGGTTGGTCGGGCCGGCGGACGGGTTGGCGCGGCCTTTCCACGGGCACCTCACCCTCGCCCGCGCCAAGCACCCTTCGCTGCTCAAGGGCCTTCCTAGGCCGGCGATCAGCTTCTCATGGGATGTGGGCGAGGTGACGCTTGTGAACTCCACCCTGCATCCAGAGGGTGCCCGTTACGACGTGGTGGAGCGTTGGCGGCTTTGAGTGCGAGACCAGCGACCGGCGCTCTTGCCTCTCCGATACTCACGTTCACAAGCGGCTGTGGGCTTCGAGATTTAGTTAGCAAAGCTCAGTGGGCAGACTTGTCGTGCTACAGCAGCTTTTGTTAACCCACTTGCATTTTCCAGCTGTCCTGGTGCTTCTGGGTAGACTTAGTCAACTATAGTTGCTTTACTCTACCCACTTGCATTTTCAGGGAGCACAAAAGACGCGGGCATCAGGCACCGAGGCCATCGCGGGCACCAATGGAAGGGGCGAGTAGGCAAATCTCCCAACTGGCCTGGCCATCTCACGCCGGCTCGGCCCGCCGGCTCCCGCCCCGCCCCAAACACGCCCGCCCGCACCCGCACCCGCACCCGCACCCGCACCCGCACCCGCACCCGCACCCGCGCCCGCGCCCGCGCTCGCGCTCGCCTTCGCGTTCGCGTTCGCGTTCGCGTTCGCGTGCGCGCTCGTGCCTGGCGTCGCCGGCGCCTCGCCGCTCATCGAGACCGCCGGTCCCGTCGGAGGCAACGCCGGCCTGCAACCGGTCGCCAGCGGTCCCGGCGCGGCGTCCACGTATTTCAACCCTGCGCTGCTCGCCGAAGCCGACGACGAGCTGCTGGTCGGGTTCACGCTCGTCTCGGAGCAAGTGGGCGTCACGCTCGACGGGCGCCGCGGCGGCGACGTGCCTCTGTCGGTCGCCGGGCGCGACGTCCTGGTGCCCGACCCTTCGGCGCCGAACGGATACCGCCCGCTGCCGAACAGCGTCGTTCCGACGCAGTGGCTCCAGATCGGGTGCCCCGGCGGCAGCGCGCCGGGCGATTGCCCCTCGCCCGGGTTTGCCGCGCGCCCGCGCCAGCAGCAGGGGAGCAGCGGAAAGACGCGCACCTACCTGACGATCGGCCTCGTCAAGCACCTGATCAAAGACCGCCTCGCCCTGGGCATCTACACGATGACGCCGCTCACGAGCTTCACGACGGCGCAGGCCTTCTTCGTCGACGAGCGCGAGGCGCTCT
>CAZCCS010000493.1:0-2287 GCA_964497005.1 uncultured Acidimicrobiaceae bacterium
AAGGCCGAATACCGGGCGTCGAAGTAGCCGTTGACCAACGTCCGGCTGAACAGGCCCAAGCGATCGCGCCGCGGCGAGAGCCACAGCGCCGCCGCGACCGAGACCTTCTCGCGAGTGCCGCTCTTCTGGACCAGCTCCGGGGTCTGACCCCGTGGGGCGATCGTACGCCGGACCAGCGGGGCCATCAGCAGGCCGCTCTCGTCGATCAGGGCGAGCGAGGCGGACCGCCGCCTCGCCCTTTTTTGACGCGCGGCCAGTCGGTGGCCAGCCAGGCCGCGACCTCGGCCGGGTCCCGCTCGCGGGCCACCCGCTGGGGCTTCTGGGGGGTGAACCCCCGGTCGCGGAGCCAGGCGTTGAGGTACCGCGGGTTCAGCGCGATGCCGAACTCTTGCCGGATCAGGTGCGCCAGCCGGGGGGCCGTCCACAGCTCGGTGGCGAACCCGTGCTCCGTGGGGTCGTCGCGCAGCCATCGCAGGGCGATCTTCTCCTGCGTGGTGGTGAGTTTGCGGGGGCGGCCCGGCGCGGGGCGAGCGGCCAACCCCTCCGGGCCTTCCCCGCGGTACGAGGCCAGCCATCGCCAAACCGTTCGGGATGAGACGCCGAGGAATTCGGCGACCTCGTCGGCCGCGTACCCCTCGAGCATCCGTTGGACAGCGAGCCGGCGCCGGCGTTCGAGCTCGTCGGGCGAGCCTTGGGTTCTCATGCAGCCGAGTGTAAGGGGAGCCCGTCCCGACTGACATTACTTTTCTGACCGTCAATAAGGTCGGTGGTGTCCTGGACCTATTGAACGAGGATGGGGTGATGCGTTATCTCCTGGAGTGGCCGAGGGTTGGTCTCTCGCCCTGCTTGCTCCGGGAGGTCCCCTGCCCGCCGAGAATCCCGATCTGGCCCAGTTCTGCTGCCAGAACCGCCGCTGCACGCTCTATGGGGGCCGCGACGCGGGTAACCTCACCGTCTGCGGCCGCTACGGCAAGCACGACCACATCCGGCTCCTCTACTGCAAGGCGTGCAAGGCCCGGTTCTCCGAACGCAAGGGCACGGCGCTCTTCCGCTCCAACCTGGCACCCGAGACGGCGGTCTCCGTGCTCCAGCACCTGGCCGAAGGCAACGGCACGCGCCAGACCGGGCGACTGGTCGGCGTCCACCGCGACACCGTCACGCGGCTGGCACGGATGGCCGGTGACCAGGCGCGTGACGCCCACGACGAGCTGGTGGCCCTTTCCCCCCCGGACCCGCGAGGTCCAGCTCGACGAGAAGTGGTCGTTCGTCGCCAAGAAGCAGGCCCACTGCGACCCGACCGGCCCGGCCGATGATCACAAGGGGGACTGGTGGGACCACGTCGCCTACGACGCCGAGCACCGCCTGACCCTGGCGGTGGTCGCCGGCGCCCGCTCGATCGAGAACGCCGAGGAGGCCGTCCGGGAGGCCCACGACCGCACCGCGGGCCGCACGGACGTGCTGTTGACCAGCGACGCGTACCCGGCCTACGAGACGGCCATCGAGCACGTCTACGGCGCCCCCGAGGCCCCGCGGCCGCCCGGCACACCCGGCCGTCCCCCGGTCGTGCCGAGGCGTCGGACCCCGCCGGACCTGAACTATGCGACCGTCCACAAGGAGCGGGAGAAGGGCCGCGTCGTGGCGATCGTCACCGCTGTGGTCCTGGGGACCTGGCAGGCCGTGGCCGGAGCGCTCCAGCAGTCGCGCGTAAGCCGGACGATCAACACCTCGCTCGTCGAGCGGCATCACGGCACGGATCGCCAGCGCAACGCGCGGAAGGCGCGGCGGACCTACCGGTTCAGCAAGGACTGGCGTGTGCACGAAGCGATGACCTACTTCACGTCGTACAGCTACAACTTCTGCTGGCCGGTGCGGACGCTCCGCGAACGAGGCGAAGGTGGGGCATGGCGGCGGCGGACCCCCGCGATGGCCGCCGGCCTGGCGGATCATGCCTGGTCACTTGCTGAATGGTTGACATTCCCGACCGTTCAGCAGCTTTAGGACACCACCGGGTTCCAGGCAAACGTGTCCTTGTATGCGTCGTTCGGGTAAGTGACTTGTTCCAGCATCCGTCCGACTCTATAGACGCGGATTTGCCGTTCGTTCATGCGTCGTTCTAATTCGCCCTCGATCCTCTCGATGAGCATACAACCAGAACTAATGATTTTTCGACACTCTTCTTCATGTTTGTTCCAGAAAATACGGATGTCTCCCCTAACGTCGCGCAGCCGGCACTCGGCCACTCGATGTTGCACCTGCACTCGCTCACACAATTCCGAAAAATGTCCGA
>CAZCCS010000494.1:0-314 GCA_964497005.1 uncultured Acidimicrobiaceae bacterium
ACCGGAGCTTGCTTGGGCGAGCGAGAAAAGCCCCAGCGTCTTCCCATCAGTCCGGCCATCCCTACCGCGCCCGAACCAGCGAGCACTGGTATGGCCAGCATCCCCGAACCGATGAAACCCAAAGCGAAGAGCTGTTCGGAGAAGCCCCCGGCGATTGGTTTGAGGGCCTGAGCTGCCTGCGCGGCGCCTTGAATGTCGTGGTGCCCGTGACGACCAAGTGTCTGGGCAGCGGCCACGATGATTGCAAACATGACGATGTTGGAGAACGTCATCCCGGTGAAAACGTCGAAGCGGGCGGTCCGACGCTTCTTCCT
>CAZCCS010000494.1:324-2286 GCA_964497005.1 uncultured Acidimicrobiaceae bacterium
CCGCGTTCGCGCAGCGGTACCGCTCGGTCGCCGCCCTCGGGTTCGTCTCGCATTTCCTCGAGGCGGTGGGCGCTCTGCCAGAAGAATAGGTAGGGCGAGATGGTGGTGCCCAGCACTGCGACCAGCAGCGCCAGGTAGTCCTTGGACAGGCGAATGTGGGGAATGAGGGTGTGGCTGGCGACGCTCATCCAGTCTGGATGGGCCAGAACCAGCACGCCGAGGTAGGCGACTAGTGCCAGGGAAAGGAGCTTGAAGATCTTGGCCACCCATTCAAAGGATCCAGCGACAACTGTTCCGGTGACGAGAGCTCCACCCACGAAAGCCCACAGCCCGGTTGGTCCGGCACGAAGGAGGTGCATTCCGGCGCCTACTGCCAAAAGGTCGGCCGCGATGTTCATCGCGTTGGCGATGATGAGGGCGGTGACGAGCACCTTTATGACCATCTTCCCCCGGTGGGTGAAGCGTTCGACGGCCAATTCTCCGATGGTCTTGCCGCTGGTGAGTGCGGTGCGGTCGCACATCTCCTGAACTGCGCCCATGAGCGGCAGTGTCAGCAGAGCAGACCAAAGCAGACCGAAGCCAAGTTTGGCGCCGGCTTGGGCGTAGGTCGCGATCCCGGACGGGTCGTCGTCAGATGCCCCGGTTACAAGACCTGGCCCCAGGGCGCGAAGGTACTGGCGCCAGATCGGACCGCTCGATGCCTGGGTGGTGTCGACCCTCGGCCTTTTTCGATGGGCGCCGGACCGCAGCCTGGTTCGTCTGGCGGTCGTGGACACGCACCTGACGCTTCCCCGAATGTATCAACGCCGAAACAAAACTCAATGTCGAATCACCTGGATCCGGCGCCGGCCGTTTCGACAATGGCATCGGCTCGGCGCCTGGGCGAAGAGACGTTTGTTCCTGGTCAAATTGCTAGGGCTGGGCGGAGCTCCTTTTGGAGAAAGCGAAGGAATCCAGCCTGGTCGTCGCCGATCTGGCAGATGTAGACGCGGTCATACCCTGCTTCGAAGTACTGCCTAAGTGCGTCCGCGTGCAGTTCCGGATCGGGCCCGCACGGTATTTTCTCGGCGATCTGTTCCTCAGTCACGGATTCTGAAGCCTGCTCAAAATGTGCCGGCATCGGTAGCTCCTGGTTGAGCTCACCTGCTACCCCGCTCGTACGCCACACATCGCTCGCAAGCTTGCGGGCCGCACTTTCGTCCGGTCCCCAACAAACCTTCACGGCGGCAATCGCTGGACCCTTGCCGCCCTCATCACGGTAGAGCCTGACCGCGTCGGGCGCGGGAGCGACGTTGACAAAACCTTCCCCTATCCTGGCGGCAAGCCGGGTCGCCTTCGGTCCGAAGCCGGACACGTACACCGGCGGCGGCGTCTCCGGTGCGGAATAGATCCGGGCGTTCTCGACCGTGTAGTACGTCCCGTGGTGGGAGACGAAGCCCCCGCGCCACAGCTCACGCATGAGATCGACGGCTTCGTCCAACATTTCCAACCGGATGTCCGCCGGGGGCCAGCGGTCGCCGAGGATGTGCTCGTTGAGAGCTTCGCCGCTCCCAACCCCGAGAATGAAGCGGCCGCCGAGCAGCAGCGAGGACGTGGCCGCTGCGTGGGCGATGATTGCAGGATGGATGCGCACCGTCGGACAAGTCACGCCGGTGGTCACCCGCACCTTGGTGGTCGAGGCGATCGCACCGATGACACTCCAGACGAAGGGGCTTTCACCTTGCCGGTCCAACCACGGGTGGTAGTGATCGGAAATGAGGACGTCCTCGAGCCCAGCTTCCTCTCCCATCCTCGCGAAGCGCACGAGCTCTCGTGGTCCGTGCTCTTCGCTGGTCAGGAAGTATCCGAGCTCAGCCATCGAGGCTCCTCCTTGGCGATCGACTTTCCCTGTGGCTACCCGGTGCGAGCGCAGAAAAACAGCCCACCGCTCTCGCTAGATTCCTCGTTTCGATTTCGCGAGTG
>CAZCCS010000495.1:0-1234 GCA_964497005.1 uncultured Acidimicrobiaceae bacterium
GGACAAGGAGCCGTTGTTCGACGCGCTCGACCAGGTGACCGGAGGCATCAGCGCCCTTGGTGGGCTCCTCTCTACCGCTACCTGGAACCTTGATCGGATGCGTGAGGCAGCCGACACTCCCTACGCCGCGGCGGTCGACTTGGCCGAGTGGTTGGTCGAGCGGGGGACGCCGTTCCGGCAAGCCCACAGCATCGTCGGGGGACTGGTGCGCGACTCCATGGAACGCCACGTGCCGCTGGCCGAACTCGTCGAGGCCCATCCGGCGTTGGGCGTTGACGCGGTGGAGCTTCTCATGCCCGGGGTCGCGGTGAGCCGGAGGACCAGTCCGGGAGGAGCGGGACCGGCACCCGTGGCGATTCAGTTAAAGCGCTTCGCTGCCCACCTCGACGACGTCGAGGGCCGTATCGGGGCGGATGCCACCCACTAGCCGTCTGGGTCGCGAGTTCTTCGCCGGATCGTCGCTTCTCGTTGCGCCAAGTCTCCTCAACAAGCTCCTCGTCACCGCCGACGGCCGGGCAGCACGGATCATCGAGGTCGAGGCCTACCACGGAGCTGAGGACCCGGCGAGCCACGCGTTCCGGGGCCGCACCGCTCGTAACGGTGCGATGTTCGAGGCCGGCGGGCACCTCTACGTGTACTTGAGCTACGGGATGCACTGGTGCGCCAACGTGGTCTGCGGGCCTGAAGGCGAGGCCCAAGCCGTGCTCCTGCGAGCCCTCGAACCAACCCGCGGATTGCCAGCGATGAGAGCTGCCCGCTGGAACACCCAGGCACGCCGATCGGACCGGGACCTGTGCCGGGGACCGGGACGCCTTTGCCAGGCGATGGGGATCGACAAGTCCCTCGACGGCATCGACCTGACCGCCCGATCGTCGTCTTTGTGGCTCGAGGACGACGGGATCGCCCCACCCACCGGAGCGGTGGGCACCCCCCGGATCGGCATCTCGGTAGCGACCGAACTACCGTGGCGCTTCGCCTTGGAGGGTCACCCAGGTTTGTCCCGTTCTGTGATACGCAGAAGAGCTGAGAAGTAGCTACCAGAAGGAATTCAGGTGAACGGGGGGGAACCGGGAAGAGGTGATGTTTTCCTCCGACGGGTTTGAGCCGGCGGGCACCGGCTTGATTGGAGGCGGGTGAGACTTCCGAAAGCCCTGGCGATCTGCGTGGGGTTCCTCATGTTCGTGGCGGTGGGGACGGCGTTCGCGCTCCACGCCAGCCATGGGGGGACCGCTTC
>CAZCCS010000495.1:1244-2282 GCA_964497005.1 uncultured Acidimicrobiaceae bacterium
GTGTTCTCGAGCAAGTTACTGGCGGGTAAGGGTTCGTCCGCGGCGGGCGGCGGGGCAACCGGTTCGGTCGTTCTTCAAGCGCCGGCGTCGGGCGCATACACGAGCTCAGGCTCGACCTCCACCACGGCGCCGGGCTCCCAGCGACCCCCGTCACCGCCGAAGACTCTTCCGGTTCCGACCGAAGGGAACCTCCCTGCTGTGGCCAGCCCGGCGGCCTTGCACAGCCCGGACGCGATCGTGCTCTTCCAGACGCCCATCAGCGCCGCCGACGAGAGCCGTCTTGACCACCTGAAGGGGGTCCAGGCCGCGACCGTCGTGGACACGGGGACGGTCAACTTGGCCGGGGCCAAGGCGGTCACCTTCGGGGTCGACCCCACTACGTTCCGGACCTTCACCCCGCAGTCCAGCGCCTCGGTGGATCGCCTGTGGCAGTACGTGGCAGCCGGGTCGCTGGTGTCGTCCTACGACATGGCGACGGACCAGAAGCTGCAGCTCGGCGTTCTGGACGGGATTACCCCTGCAGGCAGCAGCAGCCCGTCCGTACAGGGCTGGATGGGGGCGTTCGCCTCCCTCGGGCTACCCGGGGTGGACCTGCTGGTCAGCCGTACCTACTCGGGGGAGCTCGGCTTGGCGCCACGCACCGGGGCGGTGATCAGCGCCCCGGCTGTCGACGGCCCGACACTGCAGAACCAGATCGAACAGGCCGTGCCCGGTTCGACCGTCGAGCTCCTACGGCTCAGCGAGATCCCCCAGCTCACCGGGCCCGGTCTCAACAACGTCCAGCGCGCCGCTCTGATCTCCGCCGCTTTGTCCAAAGTCGGCCGCCCCTACGTCTGGGGCGGCGCCGGCCCGGATGTCTTCGACTGCTCCGGCCTGGTTCAGTGGTCCTACAGGCAGGCCGGCATCCTGATGCCCCGGACCGCAGCGGAGCAGTTCCTCACCGGGCAGCACATCCCGCTGACGTCTGCCGCCCCCGGCGACCTGCTGTTTTGGACCTACGACCCGAACGACCCGGGCTTCGTCGACCACGTAGCCATC
>CAZCCS010000496.1:0-2262 GCA_964497005.1 uncultured Acidimicrobiaceae bacterium
AATCGTGGACAGCGAGCTGGCCGGGGTGGCGTCTCAAAGAGAACCACTCGTCGGGCGGCTGCCCGACGAGCTTGTCCGGGTCTACGAGGGCCTGAGGGCCCGGCTGGGTGGTATCGCGGTTGCCCGCCTGGCGGGGAACCGGTGCGACGGGTGCCACCTGACCCTGCCGGCGACTGAGCTCGACCGGATCCGTCGCCTCCCGGCCGGCGAGCTGGTGACCTGCGACCAGTGCGGAAGGATCCTGGTGCCGTAGACTCCTTAGCAACGCTAAGGAGCACCCGCTCGGCATGACCCGTCCTCTTCACCCGCCAGCACCACCGTCACAGTCCACCCTGGGTCGGACCTTCTCCTCGCTGAACGTCAGGAACTACCGGTACTACTTCGCGGGCCAGAGCGTGTCCTTGGTCGGCACCTGGATGCAGAGCATCACCCAGTCCTGGCTCGTCTACGTGCGGACCCATTCGGGCGTTCAGGTCGGGCTGATCGTGGCATTGCAGACGCTGCCGATCCTTCTCCTCGGACCGGTCGGCGGGACCTTCGCGGACCGCTTCGGGAAGTACCGGATTCTGTTCTTCACCCAGGCGCTCGCCGGGCTTCAAGCGATTGCGCTCGCAGGGCTCGACCTCTCCGGCCACCTGCAGCTGTGGGAGCTCTACGCGATCGCAGTATCACTCGGTCTGATCAACACGGTGGACAACCCGACGCGCCAGACATTCATCGTCGAGATGGTCGGCCGCGATCAGCTCGCCAACGCAGTGACGCTGAACTCGGTGATGGTCAACGCTGCGAGGGCGGTGGGCCCAGCCGTGGCGGGCGTGCTGATCGCTTCGATCGGAAGCGGATGGTGTTTCCTGCTGAACGGGGTTTCGTTCGGGTTCGTTCTGATCGCGCTCCTGATGATGGACACGACGCAGCTCTCCCCGGCGCCTCGCTCATCGACCATGCGCGGCCAACTCGTTGAAGGTTTCCGTTATGTCGGCAGAACACCGGTCGTAAGAGACGCGCTGCTTATGATGGCGCTGGTCGGTTGCCTCACCTACGAGTTCCAGACCTCGCTTCCGTTGGTGGCCGGGAGCACGTTCCACGGTGATTCGCGGACCTACGGCTACCTCACCGCGTGCATGGGCCTGGGCGCCGTCGTCGGAGGGCTGATCGCCGCCGGGCGGCAGCGGAGAGGGATGCGCCATCTGGTCATCACATCCGCGGTGTTCGGTGGTTTCGTCCTCCTCGCCGCGGTGTCTCCTTCGCTGGTCGTGGAGGAGATCGTCCTGCTGTTCGTCGGCGCCGGTTCCGTGAGCTTCCTCGCTCTCGGCAACACGACCCTCCAGCTGGAGTCGGAGCCGGAGATGCGAGGGAGGGTGATGTCGCTGTGGTCTGTTGCGTTTCTGGGATCGACCCCCATCGGAGGTCCGCTCGTCGGCTTCGTCGGCGGAACCCTCGGAGCCCGCTACTCACTCGGCCTCGGAGCGATGGCCGCCCTGGCGGCGGCGATGTTCGGATGGACGACCCTCGGAAGGCGCAAGAAGCCCGAGCCGCGCGGCGAGGCGACCCCTGACGCGGCAACCGAGGTAACGGCGATCGCTTCTGGAGCCGAGTAGCGTCGCCCGTCGTGCTCTACCTGGTTCGCCACGGTCGCACCGCGGTCAACGCCGCGCGTCGCCTGCTCGGTCGCGACGATGTCCCTCTCGACGAACTCGGCCGCCGCCAGGCGGAAGCGCTCGCCAAGGTGCCTTTCCTCCATGGCGCCGAGCGGGTGGTGTCGAGCCCGCTTTCGAGGGCACTCGAGACCGCCGCCAGCCTCGGCCCGCCCGTCACTGTGGACGAAGGATGGATCGAGTTGGATTACGGGGTGTTCGACGGCAGGACCCTCGACGAAGCCAGCGAACTGTGGCGGCACTGGAGCACCGATCTGTCCTTCACGCCGGAGGGCGGTGAATCGATCTCCTCCATGTCGGCACGGGTCAGGAAGGTCTGCGAGGGCCTGTGGGACGAAGCGGCCTCCTCCGACGTGGTCGTGGTCAGCCACGTCTCGCCGATAAAGGCCGCGGTCGCGTGGGCCATCGGCGCGGGTGACGACACCAGCTGGCGGATGTTCGTCGACGTTGCATCGGTGACCACGATCGGCCCGGGGAGAATGTCGGCGGGGAGGCCCCTCCCGTCGCTCCGGGGGTTCAACGAGACCCATTTTCGTCCTGGGCAGTGAGTCGAGCCGTGCGGCCTGATCGGGCGGTCAGCAACTATGGTTTTCGGAAACATCGTCCG
>CAZCCS010000497.1:0-2257 GCA_964497005.1 uncultured Acidimicrobiaceae bacterium
GCCTTGGTGAGGACGGTCCCACGCATCAGCCGATCGAGCAACTCGCCGCGATGAGGGCCATGCCTGGGCTCCGAGTGATCAGGCCGGCGGACGCCAACGAGAGCGCGCAGGCGTTTCGTGTCGCGCTGGAGAGCGACGGACCCACGGCGTTGATCCTCACCCGCCAGAGCGTCCCGGTTCTCGAGGGCACACGCGAGCTGGCATCCAACGTCGAGCGAGGCGCCTACGTTCTGATGAACGGCAACGAAGACCCCGATGTGGTGCTCATCGGCACCGGGTCAGAGGTTTCGGTCTGCGTCGAAGCTGCCAAAATCCTCGCAGAGGAGGGCATCGCCGCCCGGGTGGTGTCTATGCCGAGCTGGGACCTGTTCGAGAAGCAGGAGCCGGACTACCAGGACGAGATTCTCGGCCCGGGTGCGCCCGTCCTCTCCGTCGAAGCGGCTTCATCTTTCGGGTGGTCTCGGTGGGCCGACGATTCTGTGGCGATCGACCACTTCGGCGCTTCCGCCCCGGGAGATCAGGTTCTTGCCGAGTTCGGGTTCACACCGGGGAATGTCGCGGAGCGGGCACGGCAGCTGTTCGACGAGTTGGGGTACTTCTCAGATGACGACGAAGACGACGACGAGGACTAGGAGGAAGCCCCATGACCCGGCTTCATGACCTTTACAACAAGTGCGGACAGAGCCCATGGCTGGACAACCTGAGCCGCAACGTCATCAAGGACGGCGAGCTCGCCAGGCTTGTCGATATAGGCATCCGCGGGGTGACGTCCAACCCCACGATCTTCCAGAAGGCGATGACCGGCTCAGACGCGTACGACGATCAGTTCCGCGAGCTGATCCGCAAAGACTCCGTGGAAGCGGCGTTCTGGGACATGGCCATCGAGGACGTGACCAACGCTTGCGGGGTTCTCCGTCCGGTCCACGACGAAAGCGGGGGCACCGACGGTTTCGTCTCTCTCGAGGTGTCCCCGAAGCTCGCGTGGGACACCGACGGCACCATCGAAGCGGCACGATCCCTGCACGAGCGGATCTCGCTGCCGAACCTCATGGTCAAAATCCCCGCCACCGCCGAGGGTATCCCCGCGATCAGGGCAATGACGGCTGAGGGTCGCAACATCAACGTGACTCTGGTCTTCAGCCTCGTACGGTACGGCGAGGTGATGGAGGCTTACATTTCCGGTCTGGAGGCGTTGGCGGCCGACGGTGGCGACCTTTCGAAGGTGCACAGCGTCGGCTCCTTCTTCGTCAGCAGGGTAGACACCGAGGTCGACCGCCGCCTGCAGAACGTGGCTGGAGGCGAAAAGCTGGCAGGCAAGGCGGCGGTGGCCCAGGCGAAGATCGCCTACGTGATGTTCCAGGACCGCTTCTCGGGTCCGCGTTGGGAGGCGCTCAAAGCGAAGGGTGCCAACCCGCAGCGCCCCTTGTGGGCGTCGACATCCACCAAGAACCCCGCGTACCCGGACCTCCTCTACGTCGACAACCTGATCGGGCCCGACACGGTGAACACGCTGCCGGACCAGACCATCGAGGCGTTTCTCGACCATGGGACCGTCAAGCGGACCGTCGACAGCGATCTGGATGCTGCCCGCGAGGTGCCCGAAGCCTTAACCAAGGTCGGGATCGACATTGTCGACGTCTCCAAGGTCCTTGAGGAGGAGGGCGTCGCGTCATTCGTCAAGAGCTACGACGAGATTCTTCAGGCACTCTCCGACAAGGCCAACGCCCTGAGCTCTGGGGGATGAGGGCGTGAGCGAAGGCAGCGACCTCCCTCCCAACCCGCTCGCCGAGGGTCTGGACAAGGTCCGCAGCGCGCCGCCCGGGATCCTGGTCGTGATGGGGGCTTCCGGCGACCTCACCTCGCGCAAGCTCTTACCAGCCCTTGAACGGCTGTCTCGCAGGCGACTGCTGCCTCAAGCGTTCGCCGTGATCGGCGTGGCGAGGTCACCGCTCGACGACGAAGGTTTCCGTCAACTGATGACCAAAGCGGTGCCCGACGCCAGTCCGGCGTGGTCGGAGATCGTCAAGCACAGCCGCTACGTGGCTGGCGATTACATCGACCCGGCCACGTTCGTCCGCTTGAGGTCGAGCCTCGAGGATCTGGAGACAGAGATCGGGTCGCCGGGCAACCGCACCTTCTACCTCGCAACCGTCCCGGCCGTATTCGAGGAGGTAGCCGCCGGCCTCGGCGCGGCGGGCCTCAACAAGCCGCCCAACGACCACACAGCCGCGAGGCTGGTGATCGAAAAGCCCTTCGG
>CAZCCS010000498.1:0-2255 GCA_964497005.1 uncultured Acidimicrobiaceae bacterium
GGACGCCGACCGGAACGGCGATCAAGCCCCGCCAACCCTTCGCGCAAATAACCAGCATGGCTTGAGACGGATCACGTAATATGTCCGTCCGCAGCAAGGGCCAGCGTCGTCCCTTCGCGCGAGGACCAGTTGGATCGATCCCCGGAAGGACGCATATGGCTCTCGGTTCGCCGCGAGATCTCTACACACCTGAGTTCGAGCACGACTCGTGCGGGGTCGCCTTCGTCGTGGACATGCACGGCCGGCGCAGCCACGACATAGTCCGCAAGGGCCTCGCCAGCCTGTGCCACCTCGAGCACCGAGGCGCCTCGGGAGCGGAGACGAACACGGGTGACGGTGCAGGCATCCTCATCCAGATCCCCGACGCCTTCTACAGGGCGGTGGTGGGCTTCGAGTTGCCGGCCGCCGGCACATACGCGACAGGCATCGGCTTCTTCCCGACCGACCCCGAAGCCGCGGCTGCCGCGACACGGGAGATCGAGCGGATCGCCTCGTCGGAGGACATGACGGTGCTCGGATGGCGCGAGTTGCCGATCGACTCGTCGGCGCTGGGCAGCATCGCCCTGTCCGCCATGCCCGAGTTCCGGCAACTGTTCGTGACCGCCGGACCGGGGCGCACCGGGCTCGACCTCGAGCGCCGGGCCTTCATCCTGCGCAAGCGGATTGAGCACGAGATCGAAGGCATCTACTTCGCCTCGCTCTCTTCGCGGACCGTCGTCTACAAGGGGATGCTCACCGCGCCACAGGTGGAGTCATTTTTCCTGGATCTCGAGGACGAGCGCCTCGAATCGGCCCTAGCGCTGGTCCACTCCCGCTTCTCGACCAACACGTTCCCGAGCTGGCCGCTCGCCCACCCCTACCGGTACATCGCCCACAACGGCGAGATCAACACCCTGCAGGGAAACCGCAACTGGATGCGGGCCCGGGAGGCGCTGCTCGAGTCGGACCTGTTTCCGGGCGCCCTGGAGCGGGTGTTCCCGATCGTGACGCCCGGCGCCAGCGACTCGGCCAGCTTCGACGAAGTGCTGGAGCTGCTGCATCTGGGCGGGCGGAGCCTTCCGCACGCGGTGCTGATGATGATCCCCGAGGCCTGGGAAAACCACCGCACCATGAGCGCCTCCCGCCGCGCCTTCTACCAGTTCCACGGTTCGATCATGGAGCCTTGGGACGGGCCGGCGTCGATCGCGTTCACGGACGGCACCCTGATCGGGGCAGTGCTCGACCGCAACGGACTGCGCCCCTCCCGTTACTGGGTGACCGACGATGGGCTCGTCGTGATGGCCTCCGAGGTCGGGGTCCTTGACATCGATCCGTCGAAGGTGATCGAGCGGGGCAGGTTGCAGCCGGGCCGGATGTTCCTCGTCGACACCTCGCAGGGCCAGATCGTTGCCGACGACGAGATCAAGGCCGCTCTGGCCGCCGAACACCCCTACGGCGACTGGTTGGCCGAACGGCAGATCCACTTCGACGACCTCCCGCCCCGCTTCACCCTTACGCCTCAACACGCGTCGACGGTCACACACCAGCGGCTGTTCGGCTATACGACCGAGGAGCTCAAGATCCTCCTCGCCCCGATGACGAAGACCGGCTACGAGCCGATCGGGTCGATGGGGACCGACACCCCGATAGCGGTGCTGTCCGAGCGGCCGCGGGTGCTCTACGACTACTTCCAGCAGTTGTTCGCCCAGGTCACCAACCCACCGCTGGACGCGATCCGCGAGGAGCTTGTCACCTCCATCGCCAGCACGATCGGGCCCGAGCGCAACCTTCTCGCCCCCGAGCCGGCCAGCTGCAACCAGATCGTCATGCCCCAGCCGATCCTCACCAACGAGGAGCTGGCGAAGCTGCTCTACATCAACGAGGACGGCACCCAGCCCGGGTGGAGGACCTTCGCGATCGACGGGCACTTCCCGGTCGACACGCCGGATCCTGGCGCGGCGCTCGGCGAGGCGCTGGACAGGATCTGCGCCAAGGTGAGCGAGGAGATCCACCTCGGAGCGAAGGTCATCGTCCTTTCCGACCGCCACAGCTCCGCCGAGTTCGCGCCGATCCCCGCGCTCCTGCTGGTAAGCGCGGTGCATCACCATCTCATCCAGGAAAAAACTCGGACCCGCGTCGGTCTCGTCGTCGAGACGGGCGAAGCCCGGGAAGTGCATCACATGGCGCTGCTTCTCGGCTACGGGGCTGCAGCGATCAATCCCTACTTGGCGTTCGACTCGATCACCGATCTGATCGGCGACGGCGTTCTCGCCGGG
>CAZCCS010000499.1:0-2252 GCA_964497005.1 uncultured Acidimicrobiaceae bacterium
GCCACGAAGTCGGCGGAGGTGTGCCGGGCCCGCAGATCGGTGATGACCTTCCCGGTGGCGACCTCCAAGGCGGCGAAGAGGTCCACGGTGCCGTTGCGCTGGTAGTCGTGGCTGGCCCGCTGCGGGCTGGTCGGCAGCATCGGCAGGATCGGCGCGGTCCGGTTGATCGCTTGGACCTGCGGCTTCTCGTCGACCGCGAACACCGCCGCGGCCACCGGCGGGTTCATGTACAAGGCGACGAGGTCGCGGACCTTCTCGACCAGGTCGGGGTCGGGGGACACCTTGAAGGAGTCCTGGCGCCACGGCTTGAGCCCGAACGCCCGCCAGATCTCCCGCACGGTGGTGTGGGAGATCCCGTGCTTGTTCGCCAGGCCCCGCGTCGACCAGTGCGTGTCCTCACCCGGCGTGGACTCCAACGTGTCGACCACGATCGCCTCGACCACGTCGTCGCCGATACGGCGGGCCGCGCCCGGCCGAGGAGCGTCGACCAGCCCGTCCAGACGATCCGTCGCGAACCGGTGCCGCCACTTCGACACCGTCGTCGGATGGGTACCCAACTCCGCGGCGATGTCCCGGTCGGTGCGGCCCTCCCCGCAGCCCAACACGATGCGCGACCGCAACGCCAACGCCTGCGACGACGCATGCCGACGCGACCACCGCCCGAGCGTCTCCCGCTCGGCGTCGGTCAACTCGATCACCGCGGTCGGTCGTCCTCGTCGGGCCATGGCGCACCTCCGATGTTGCCCTACATCGGAGTCAACGCACCCCCACCAGGAAAATTCCCTCCCACACCAAATTCCTCGGCGGAACAACCTTCCAGGACACTAGGAGGGTCCTGAAGTAGTGGGGTGTTTGGCGTAGTTCTGTGCGGCGTTGTGGGTGTGGTTGTGGTTGTTGTTGTTGTTGTTGGTGAGGCTTCGGGGCCGGCCTGTGGGTTCGGTTTGGGGGGCGAGTTTGATCCCTGGGGGCTGGTTGTTGAGTCAGGTGGCGGGGACGGCCCAGATGCCGTCGGTGTGGGTGAGGCCGAGGGTGGCGAGGCGGGCCCAGTTGACGACGGCGGCGCGGGTGACGGCGTCGGTGGTGATGCGTTGGCCGCCGCGGGTTCGGGCTTTTCGGCCGCCCCAGACCGCGCGGGCGAAGTGGGCGATCTTGCGTTCGACGCGGGGGCGGATCTGGCGGTAGGCGTCTTGCCATTCGGGGGTGGCTTGGAGCCGTTTGGCCCGCTGCAGGACCGCCTCGCGGCGATGGACGCTGATGGTGCGGCCCGAGGGTGCAGCGGTGCAATCCGCCCGCAGCGGGCAGGTGGCGCAGGCCGGGCCGAAGTTGGCGCGGCCCTCACCCCCAGGCCCTCGGCGGATCGGGACGGTCTGGCCGGCCGGGCAGGTCACGGTCTGCGCGGCGAGGTCGATGCTGAAGTCGTCTTTGCCGTAGCGGCCGTCCCGGCCTCGCGCCGGCGGCACCTTGGCGATCACCTCGTAGCCGGCCTCGTTGAGGTCGCTGATCGTGTCCGCCCCGGCGTAGGCCGAGTCGCCGAACACCAAGAGCCGCTCGTCTCCCTCGTGGTCGCGGCGGTCGCCGAGCAGGTCGCTAGCGACGTCGCCGTCGGCCACGTTGGCCGGGGTGACCACGATCTCCTCGATCAGCTCGGAGTCGGGGTCCACGCAGACGTGGCCCTTGTAGCCGTCGAAACGGCGGTTGCGGCTCTTGTGGCCGTGGCGGGCCTCGCGATCCACGGTGGAGATCACCCGGTCCGGGGCGACCCCCCGGACGATGCGGAACACCCCGTCCTCGCCGGCCTCCACGTCTTGGCCGGCGACCAGGGCCAACAACTCCGCCGCCTCCTGGGCCGCGCCCTCGAGCTCGTCGCCCTCCAGGGAGGCCAACACCGCGTTGGCGTCGCGCACCAACTCGTCGACCAGCTGCTCCCGGGCGGCGGGGTCGTCCCAATCACAGGGCGGCTTCCCCGGCGTGGCGTAATCGTCGTCCCGGCGCAGCGCCGCACGAGCCCGGGCCGCCAGCCCGCCGGGCAACGCGCCCAGCAGCTTGCGGACCGCGGCCCGCAACTGGGTCACGGTGTCCTGGGTGGCCACCGCGTCGAAGATCGCCGTGGAGTCCAACACCCTCGCCCGATCCCCCAACACCCCGGCCTGGCGGGCCGCGACCCTGGTGTCCTCCAAGAACCGCTTCGGTCGTTTCGACGCCCGCAACCGGTTCCGCTGCCCGACCAGCACCGTCGGATGGAACACCGCAAA
>CAZCCS010000500.1:0-1725 GCA_964497005.1 uncultured Acidimicrobiaceae bacterium
CCTCACCGCCAAGCCTGGTGATCAAAGCGGCCGGCGCTCGGGCGGCGAGCAAACGCCACAGGTCGCCCGGTATCGACGAAGACGATTGAAGCAGCAGGTGAGCCCGGCCGCCGCAGGCGAGGCCTGCGGAGACCGCGTCTTTGTCGCCGATGTCGAGGGTCAAGGTGCGGGTCCCCTTGTCGCAGTCGGCCAACAGCGACGCCGCGGCTTCCTTGAGTCCCGCGTCGCCGAGGCCCGCCAGAAGCGTCCCGTGCATGCTTCCAAACTCGTCGACCGCCACGAGATCGTCGCCGGGCCGTGTCGAGAACCCTTCGATCTCGACGACGCGTGCCACGACAGCCTGCAACCCTTGATCCGCTTGCTGGCGAAGGGCTTCAGCCACTTCCTCCACGGGGACACCTCCTAGGGACCACCTCTTGGGAGAGGCTACGCCGGGATCGGGAGGTACCTTTTCCGATATGGCATCCGGGAAGACCGCCTTGATCGTCGTGGACGTTCAGCAGGACTTCTGCGAGGGCGGGAACCTTGCAGTGCCAGGGGGCGAGGCGGCAGCAGTGGCCATCAGCGATCTGATCGCGTCGGCCGGCGGCGCATATGCACTGGTAGTTGCGACCCGCGACTGGCACGTTGATCCCGGCGCGCATTTCGCCGGCGAGGGGACTCCGCCGGACTTCGTCAACAGCTGGCCGGTCCACTGTGTAGCGGGGACCGCCGGAGCGGAATGGCACCCCGACCTTGGTCTGCCAGACAGCGCGGTGGTGGTCTCGAAGGGTGAGCACGCTGCGGCCTACAGCGGGTTCGAGGGGGTGGCGGGAGACGGCCGGTCGTTGAGCGACGTGCTGCACGATGAAGGAATCTCCGCCGTGGACTTGGTTGGTATAGCGACCAGCTATTGCGTCAGAGCCACCGCGCTGGACTCAGTCAAGGCGGGCTTTTCCACGCGAGTCCTGGCGCCCCTCACAGCCGATATCGATGCAGCAGTTACTCCCACTACTTTGGACCGGCTGGCTCGGCGCGGGGTCAAGATCGTCGGCTGAGTCGGCAGCCGCGGTTAGCGGACCGTATTGGGAGATCGGACTGGCAGATCGGACTGGCAGACCGGATTCGCAGGCCGGATTCGCAGGCCGCCGCCGTCGGTAAGGGCCCTGCTCGCCCGTAGACTCTTCCAAATGGTCAGCCCCTCCCGGACCGATCTCCGTTGAACGGCGGCGCCCTTTTCGTCGCAGTGTTTCTGGCCTGCGCCGTGGAGGCGGTCGAGGCAACGACGATCGTCTTGGCGGCCGGGACTGCGCGAAGCTGGCGGGCGGCGCTGCAGGGCACCGCTGCGGGACTGGTTCTGCTGGCGATAGTGATCGCTGCGTTGGGGCCGGCCTTGTCGTATATCCCCTTGAGAGGGCTGCGAGTTTTCGTTGGGGGCTTGTTGCTGATCCTCGGCCTCCAATGGCTGCGCAAAGCGGTGCTGCGCGCCAGCGGGCTCAAGTCACTGAAGGACGAGGACCAGATCTTCCGGACGGAGGTGGCCGCAGCCCGGAACGCCACGGTCGAGCGACGTGGGTTCGTCCCTGACTGGTACGCGTTTGTGTTGTCCTTCAAAGGCGTGGTGCTCGAAGGTCTGGAGGTCGCGTTCATCGTCCTCACCTTCGGAGCGAACCAGCACAACATTCCGCTGGCCGCTGTCGCCGCGGTAAGCGCGGTGCTGGTCGTGGCCACGGTGGGATTTGCGGT
>CAZCCS010000500.1:1735-2235 GCA_964497005.1 uncultured Acidimicrobiaceae bacterium
CCCGTTGTCCCGGGTGCCGGAGAACACGTTGAAGTTCGTTGTGGGCGTGATGCTGACGTCGTTCGGGATGTTTTGGGGTGCGGAAGGCGCCGGCGCGAATTGGCCGGGCAACGATGCTTCCCTCCTCGTGATCATCCCCGGGGTCGCGTTGTACTCCCTCGGGCTGGCAGGGTTTTTGCGCAGGAGGTCACAGCGCGAGGAAGCTGAGAGCGTCCCGTCGGGTGATCACGATCACGACATCTCGGGCTCGGCGTCCGGGCATGCGTCTACGCCGGCGCCAGCGGCGGGCACGAGGTGACCGGCGTTATGTCGCGGGCTTGGGGCTGGGCGCGGAGCTTCGGCGCCTTCTGGTACGACTTCGTGATAGGCGACGACTGGCGCGTGGCGGCTGGGGTCGTGATTGGGTTGCTGGTGACCTATGGGGTGTCCCAGACCTCGGTGCCGGCGTGGTGGATTATGCCGGTCGGGGTGGCGGCATTCCTGGGAGGCAGCCTCTGGCG
>CAZCCS010000501.1:0-2234 GCA_964497005.1 uncultured Acidimicrobiaceae bacterium
GAATGACGGCAGGTCTTCGATCGCGTAGTGGCTATCAGTTTGGTCCATGTGGTACCCGAACAGCGCGAAGCCTTCGGCAGACCGGAAGTGGTCCCACATGACCTGCGGCTCGCGAAAAAACAGGAAGTCCGAGTCCACATATAGCGTCCGGTCGAACGGAGAGTAGCGGTCCAGATTTAGCTTCTGAGCCAGACCCGGACCGTATGACAGGTCGACTGGGACCACTTCGTCGAACCAGCGACCCAGCGACCCGTCAACGCGATCTGTGACGATCGCGAGAGGTATCTTCCGATCGAACAGCCGGACGGACCGGGCGAGCCCTTTGGCCATCCGGATGTACTGCTTCGCGCCGAACGCCATCGTCAAGATGCCGGCAGAGCCAGCAGATGACCGAAGGTGGTCGTCGCGGATGATTAGTCCCAGATCTTCCATGGAGCTTGCCCGGTATCCCACAGATCCTCAAGCAGCGCACGCTCGCGCGCCGTGTCCATCGGCTGCCAGAAGCCACGGTGTTCGTAGGCCGTGAGCTGCCCATCCGCCGCAAGCGCGGCGAGTGGCTCCCGTTCCAGCATGACGTCGCGATCGGTTGGGAAGTAATGCTCGATTGCTTCCCTCTCGAACACCATGTAACCGCCGCTTATTGAACCGGTGCTCGTCTGGGGCTTTTCGACAAACTCACTGACGCGGTCGTCCTCGGCCATGGTCAGCTCTCCGAAGCGGCTCGGCGGTTGGACCGCGGTGATGGTGGCGAGTCGCCCGTGCTTTCGATGGTGCTCCAGCAAATCCGACACATCGATGTTCCCGACGCTGTCGCCGTAGGTAACCATGATCGTGTCACCTTCGCAATATTCCGATGCTCGTCTGACACGGCCGCCGGTTAGCGTCTCGATGCCTGTGTCCAGACATGTGACGCTCCAACCCTGCTCAGGGTGAGAGCCGAGTAGTTGCAGGCGAGCCTGGTGCCCGAACTCAATCCGGAAGTCTCGGGTCAGGGCTTCGTAATGGAGGAAGAAGCGACGAATCTCGTCCCCCAACCACCCGAGGGCGAGGACGAAGTCGCTGAATCCGCTGGCCGCGTAAATCTTCATGATGTGCCACAAAATGGGCCGCCCACCGACGGGGACCAACGGTTTAGGAATGGTCGGGTAGCTGTCGGCTATCCGACTGCCCCGCCCCCCGCAGAGGATGATGGTGGGTATCTTGTCCATGGCCGCTAGTGGACGCGATCGGGGCCGCCGGGCGCGACGTGGGGGGTGAGTGCCAGTTGTCCGTGATCACTTAGATGCTCGCCATCGATGCACAACGCCCCCCTGAGGTCTGCGAGACCCCCGACTCCTGGCACAGGGTCGATGTACATCATGAATCCAGACGGGTCGAGCGCGAGCAGGTCCCGCGCCAGGCGGTCGGTGAGGGCGACACGGAGCCGATAGGTACCAGCTCCGAGACGCGCTTCGAACGGCACTTCGATCAGGGCCTCCGCTCCCGGAGCGTATGTGAGCCGTGGTCGTCCCAAATAGGTCTCGATGCTGTAGACGAGGGTCCCGTCCTCGCTTATGACCTGGAAGACCGCGTGCGGCGTGTCGACTTCCCGATTGAAGCGGACCGTTGCACGGTAGACGAGGGATTCCCCGGCAGCCGGATTGTGCGTAGGCCCATCCGGGCCGGTTAACTCCCGGTGGACGATGGAAGCGACGGCTCCCCCTTCACCGTCCACGGTGTCGGACGTCATCAACTGGTGATGGCGAGCGATAACGTCTTCTGCAGGGCCATCTATCTCGAGCGCACCTTGGCGGATCAAGATCGCCCTGGGGCAGAGGAGCCGGATGGCGTGCATTGAGTGGCTAACCAGAAGGATCGATGTGCCCTGTTTCTGGAGTTCGCGCATCCGCTCGAAGCATTTCAGCTGAAACGCGATGTCACCTACAGCAAGCACCTCATCGACCAGCAACACTTCAGGGTTGACGTGAATGGCGACGGAGAATCCGAGCCTCATATACATGCCGCTCGAATAGAACTTGACCGGGGTGTCGATGTAGTCGGAAATCTCGGAGAACTCCACGATGGACTCGAAGCGCGCCTCGACCTGGCGCCGTGTGAGCCCGAGGAGCATGCCGTTGACGAAAATGTTTTCCCGCCCCGTCATCTCCTGATGGAAGCCGACACCCACGCTAATGAGAGGCGCGACGCGACCACGCACCGTGAGCCGACCCTCGCTCGGCCGTGTGACGCCGGCC
>CAZCCS010000502.1:0-2231 GCA_964497005.1 uncultured Acidimicrobiaceae bacterium
CTGAGTGGGTGGGAGCGGGGGCTGCACGCGCCGCGCCTGCCCGAGCTGGACGCTGTAGTCTCTGCGCTGGAGGTCCCGCTCTTCCAGCGGCAAGAAGCGCTGGCGCTGATCGACGCTCCGCGCGCGCGCCGGTCACTCATGCCGCCTTCCTCCGCTGTCTCCGCTGATCTGGAAGCCAGTGCGCAGCCGGTACCCGGGGACGTAGCCCTGGACCGATTCCACCATCTGGCGAATGGAGCGGTCGACCTTGTCTCTATCCGCGTCAGGTGGGAGCGAGCAGAAGATCGTGTCGCGCATGATTATCGGAGGGTCCGCCGGGTTGAGCACGATGATCGCTTTGCCGCTCCCAGAGCCACCGAGCACCTCGACCGCGCGCGCGGTCGTGCGGGTGAACTCGTCGATGTTCTGCCGCGTTCCCGGGCCGGCCGACTCGGACGCGACGGTGGCGACGATCTCCGCGTAGTCGACGTCGACCACACGGGCAACCGCGTGAACCATCGGGATGGTTGCTTGTCCGCCGCAGGTGACCATGTTGACGTTCTGCTCGTTGATGTGCTCGACCAGATTCACCGGAGGAACGACAAAGGGCCCGATCGCTGCCGGAGTGAGATCGACCGCCCTGATGCCCGCATCGAGGTATCGGGTCGCGTTGGCCCGGTGCACATAGGCCGACGTTGCTTCGAACACGATCTGGGGCAGTTCGGGACGATCGAGCAGCCAGTCGACCCCTTCGTGTGACGCCTCGAGGCCGAGCCGCCTGGCGTCCGCGAGGCCTCGTGACTCGGGGTCGACGCCGACCATGTAGCGCGGTTCGATCCAGTCGGACCGAAGGAGCTTGTACATCAGGTCGGTCCCGATGTTCCCCGAACCGACGATCGCCGCTGTCACCTTGGCCATTTGGCAGCCCTCCAGCCCCTCAATTACCGAAAGTTGATCGACACGCCGCCGAGGGTGTCGAAGTCGGCGCGCAGGTTGTCGCCCGGCGCGACGTCGAATGCCCGCGTGCACGACCCGGGCAGGACGACGTGCCCGGCTTCCAGATGCACTCCGAACGCGTGCACCTTGTTGGCCAGCCAGGCGACCGCAGTGACCGGGTTGCCCAGTACCGCTCCGGTGCTTCCCGTGGCGATGACGGTGCCGTTGCGACGGAGTGTGGCGCCGACCGTACGAAGGTCGACTGCGTCAATCCTCGTGGCGCGGGCACCGAGGACGACGCGGCAAGAGGAGGCGTTGTCGGCGATGGTGTCGCACAAGGCGATCTTCCAGTCGCGAATGCGGGAGTCGATGATCTCGATGGCCGGAACCACGTACTCCGTGGCCCTCAGAACGTCCGCCGCGTTGCAGCCTGGTGCCGGAAGCGGCGCCCCGAGGATGAAACCGACCTCCACCTCGACCCTCGGGTAGCAAAGCCCCGACGTGGCGACCTCGTCATCCTCGAAAACGAACATGTCGTCGAGGAGGTGCCCGTAGTCGGGCTCATCGACACCCATCATCTCCTGCATCGCCTTGGACGACAGCCCCACCTTGTGGCCCCTGACGAGGCGGCCTTCGGCGAGGCGCCGGCGAATGTTGATCAGCTGGATCTCGTAGGCATCGACGACATCGATGTCGGGATAGTCGATGGTGAGCGGACCGATCGGCTCGCGGTCCCGCTCGGCGACCCAAAGCGCTTCAGCGGCGCGCCCGCGCTGCTCCTGAGTCAGACCGCTCACGTGTCCAGAATGGCCCACCGGGACGGCGGTAACCAAGAGGTCGTTCCGGCCAACGAGACACGGTCCTGGGCCGGCGGTAGACGCGAAGGCGTATGGTTCGCCCATGCGGTTCTCGACGATGTACTCGATGATCGATCCGTCGTTCTACGTTCCGTTGGCCAAGGCAGCCGAGGAGGCCGGTTTTCACAGCATCGGGCTTGCGGACAGCATCTGCTACCCGCGGGAGTCCGACTCGAGCTACCCGTACAACGCCGACGGCACCCGGGAGTTCCTGGAGAACAAGCCGTTCATCGAGCCGCTCATCTGCGCGGCCGCGATGGCGCAGGCGACCTCGACGATCCGGTTCCATACCGCCGTCCTGAAGCTGCCGATCCGCAATCCCGTCATCTTCGCCAAGGAGGTGACCTCGGTAGCGGCAATCACCGGTGGGCGTTTCGACCTGGGGGTTGGGATCAGCCCCTGGCCCGACGACTACGAGGTGACCGGCATGCCGCTCGTCCTCGGCGGGCAGGTCCAGGT
>CAZCCS010000503.1:0-2231 GCA_964497005.1 uncultured Acidimicrobiaceae bacterium
ACTACCTGGACCTCTCGGTTAAATCGGCTGAAGACCTCGAACGCCGGGCTGGCCTGCCTGTCCTGGCGATCATCCCGGAGTATCCCGAACTTCCTGCTCACGAGAGCACGCTGCCGGGCGTCCGCCTCGTCGGAGTGGAACCTGTCGCGGGCCAGAGCCTTGAGTAGCGCCGAACAGAGCAACGGGTACGTCCCCGAGTCCAGCCAGGGGCCACGAGCGTTCGCTCGACTACTCGGCTCGAGGAGGCGGGCACCTCGGACATCTCCCTGGACGAGCCGAAACTCGTTTGAAGAGTCAATCAAGATGTTGCGTTCCAATCTCTTTGTCTCTCTAAGCGATATCGATCAACCGATCGTGATGGTGACGAGCAGCCACGCCAACGAAGGGAAGACGGTCGTTTGCGCCAAGCTCGCACTGTCATTCGCCCAGGCGGGCAAACGGGTAGTTCTCGTGGATCTTGATCTCCGCCACCCGAGCGCGAACCGGCTGCTGCAGACTCACAACGAGTTCGGGATGTCGGACGTTCTCTTGGGACAACGTCCGCTCCGGGACTGCCTGCAGCGTCTCGAGTTCCGAGGCGCCGACGGCGACGGGTCCATGTACTTCATCGGCACGGGTCCCCAGGTTCAGAATCCGGCTGAGCTCCTGGGGTCCGGCCGGACTGCCCGGACACTGGACGGCCTCGCCAAGCAGGCAGACATCGTGCTTGTGGACACCCCACCGGTTCTTCCTGTCGCCGACGCATTGGTGATAGGCCGCATCGCCTCCGGCGCGCTGTTGGTGGTCGAAGCCAGCCGAACTGCGTTCCAGGCGGTTGAGCAGTCGAAGGATCTCCTCATTCGCAACCAGACCCGCCTGCTGGGGATGGTCATGAATAAGTTTCCGGCGCGATACGCCGAGTATCCTTACGGTTACTACGGATACGGTTACGGCCCAACAAACGGCACCGATCCGGATCCGATCGCCTCAAGACCGAGGTCTCCTTCGGAGAACGGCTCGGGACGCCGTGGATCCGAGTAGGTTGGTCGCCTCCAGCCGGTCCTGACGATCCGAGGGCTCTTGCGGATCCTGCTCATCCTTCACTACCCGTTGGACCCCAATGCCGGTGCCGCGGGCTACACACTGCGTTTGGCCGAGGGCCTGCGCCAAACGGGTAACGACGTCAAGGTCGTCGGTGCGAGTGAGTTACTGGACCGCAATGTTCGGCGGCCGGCGGAACTGGCCTTCCCGCTGTCTGCGACTGCCAGGGCAGTCACCGCCTTGCGCTCCCAGAACTTCGACGTGGTGGACGCGTCGACCGGCGACCTTTGGCCGTGCCCTCCCCGGTTGCTGCAAACGGCTGCCGGAATCGCGGTCACCAGGAGCCATGGATTAGAGCACATAGAATCCCGAGAGCTGCTCGCGGCGGCTAGGCGCGGTGAGGTACAGGTCAGGCGCCGATATGCGCTGTACTACGGGGGTATCCATCTTCGCCAGGTGGCGCGGTCGCTACGGGTGGTCGACGGAGCCATATTCTGCAACCAGGCCGACCGAGAGTTTTCCGTCAACCATTTGGGCGTTGATGAGTCCCGCGCTTTCTTCGTCCGGGCCGGCCTGGCCGACCATTTCCGCGGACTGCCAGCACCTAGGAGTTCGGCTGGCCAACAGCCCCGCGTCGCCGTTATCGGACCGTACATGTGGCGCAAGGGCGCGCGAGCTGCGTCCGCCGCCCTTACGCAGATCCTGCAGGAGTACCCGCAGGCACGTGCCAGTTGGCTTGGTGCGCCGCTCGAAGCCGTGCTTGGCGACATCGATCCCGATGTACGTGAACGGGTGACGGTTGTGCCGCATTACCGCAATGCAGAGCTACCCGTGCTGCTTCGCGATCATCACATACTGCTTGTGCTCTCTCGATCCGAGGGATTCCCTGGAGTGATCCTCGAGGGGATGGGATGCGGTCTTGCGATCATCGCCAGCGACATTCCCGGACCACGGGATATCCTCGCGGACACCGGAGCGGGCTTACTGGTTCCGCCGGGCGACTCGGCAACCGTGGCAAAAGAGTACGGTCTTCTCTTCGAGGACCGAGCGCGCTTGGACTCAATGCGTCAGAAGGGGCACGAACTCGCTCAGACGTACCAGTGGCAGGAGGTCGCCGCGGAGAATCTCGAGATCTACCGGAGCCTTCTCGAACGGAAACGTTCGGTCACGAAGCGGGCCACCCGGGGGCAGGAAAATTGAAGGTGGCGATC
>CAZCCS010000504.1:0-2223 GCA_964497005.1 uncultured Acidimicrobiaceae bacterium
CCGCCGGCCCCGCCGCCTGCCCGGCCGCCGGCCCCCCGCCACCAGCGCCGGCCCACCCCCTAGATTCACAGCCCGTGGCCAACCCGAACATCAGAGCCGTCCTGTGGGATTTCGGCGGCGTGCTGACGACGAGCCCGTTCGACGCGTTCAGCGCCTACGAGATCGAAAACGGGCTCCCCGCCGGCGCCATCCGCAATCTCAACGCCACCAACCCCGACGACAACGCATGGGCCAGGTTCGAACGAGGGCAGGTCACGGTCGAGGAGTTCGCCATCCTCTTCGAGAAAGAAGCCACCGATGCAGGCTTCCAGCTCGACGCCGTCGAGCTGGTATCTGGCCTCTCAGGTGAGTTGCGGCCGAGAATGGTCACGGCTCTGCGGCGGTGCCACGCCAAGCTCAAGACCGGCCTGCTGACCAACAACTTCACCGTCACTGGCGACTCGAGAGCCGGCGACGGCTATGCGCCGGTCCTCGAATTGTTCGACGCCGTGGTGCAGTCATCAGTTGCCGGCTGCCGCAAACCGGATCCGCGCTTCTACAAGATCGCGTGCGAGATGCTCGACATCGAGCCCGACGAGGCGGTGTTCCTCGACGACCTCGGCGTCAACCTCAAACCGGCGCGCCAGATGGGGATGACCACCATCAAGGTGGTCGAGCCCGATGCAGCGATCGCCGAGCTCGAAGAGGTAGTCGGCTTCCCCCTGACCTAGCCCAGAGCGCGGGCGAGGATGTCCGCCTGTTCCAGCTCGTGCATCGCGTGACTCCCGGTCGCCGGCGAGCCCGAAGCCACCCGGCTCACCTTCGAGAATCGGAAGTCGCCGCCGAGCATCGATTCGAGGCGATCACGAACGAAGGTCCAGGCACCCATGTTTTCCGGTTCCTCCTGGAGCCAGATCACCTCCTCGGCTCGCTCGTATTCGGCGATCGCGGCGGCGATCTGGTCGGCGGGCCATGGGTACAACTGCTCGATACGCACGACGGCCACGTCCGAGCGTGCCTCTTTGTCTCGGGCAACCAGCGCGTCGAGCGCGACCTTGCCGGAGGCCAGTATGAGACGGCGGACGGCTTCTGGGTCTTGAACGCCTGGGTCGGTGAGCACCTCGCGGAAGTTTCCCGACTCGAACTCCGACACCGGGCTGTACGCCTCTCGCGCTCGTAGGTAGCGCTTCGGCGTGAACAGGACGAGCGGCTTTCGCCCAGGGCGCAGGACTTGCCGGCGAAGCAAGTGGAACAACTGGGAGGAGGTGGTGACGTTGGCGACCTGCATGTTGTCCTCGGCGGAGAGATCGAGGAACCGCTCGATTCGCGCCGACGAGTGCTCCGCCCCCTGGCCCTCGTATCCATGGGGAAGAAGCAGCACCAGGCCGGAGGTCTGCCCCCACTTGATCTCCGCAGCGGCGAGGAACTGGTCGATGATTATCTGCCCGCCGTTGACGAAGTCACCGAACTGAGCCTCCCAAGCGACCAGCCCGTCCCTGGCGATGAGCGAATAGCCGTACTCGAATCCGAGTGCCGCGTATTCGGAGAGCAGCGAGTCGTAGATCGAAAACCGCCCTGGCCCCAACGTCGCGAGAGGAATGTGCTCCGCGCCGGTTTTGTAGTCGACGACCGCGGCGTTGCGATGTCCGAATGTCCCACGCCGCGTGTCCTGGCCGGCGACGCGAACGTCGTGTCCGTCGAGCAGAAGCGTGCCGTAGGCCAACGCCTCGCCCATGGCCCAGTCGGCTTCTCCCGCTGCCCAGAGCTTCGACCGGGTCTCGAAAACCCTTACCAGCTTTGGGTGGATCGTGAAGCCGTCCGGGAACGAGGACAGCGCGTCGACCACCTTCTGCAGTTCGCCGATCTCGACCCCGGTCTCGATGGGCGCCAGGACCGGCGCGGCTGCTGGGGGCGGTGGGACGTGGGTTGGCCTGGGGGGTGCCGACGCGCGGGTCTCGTCGAGCGCCGATTGCAGGCGCTTGGAGAAGTCCTCCAGCGCTGCCTCCGCCTCTGACATGTCGATGTCGCCGCGGCGCATCAGTGACTCGGTGTAGAGCTTCCGGACGCTGCGGTGCTCCTTGATGAGCTGGTAAAGCAGCGGCTGGGTGAGACTCGGATCGTCCTGCTCGTTGTGCCCGAAGCGCCGGTAGCAGACCAGGTCGATCACAACGTCCTTGTGGAATTGCTGCCGGAAGGCGAAAGCGAGCCGGCCGACCCTGACAGCCGCTTCGGGATCGTCGCCGT
>CAZCCS010000505.1:0-2218 GCA_964497005.1 uncultured Acidimicrobiaceae bacterium
GTCAACCCCTCCCTCACCGTGCCGGCGGCCAGGCGGCTGCGCGATCTGTCGCGGCGCCACGGCGTGCGCCGCCTGCAGGTCTTCGGTTCGGCGGTCAGGGACGACTTCCGGCCGGACAGCGACGTCGACGTCGCCGTGGACCTCGAGCCAGGCACTCCGCACCGTGTGCTGCCGGAGCTGGAGGAGCAGCTCGAACGCCTCTTCGACCGGGACGTCGACGTCGTTCTGAGAGACCTGCTGCGAGAGAACGTGCGCAGTGAGGTCGATGAGCACGGAGTGACGCTCGTTGGATGAGCGCACGCGCGAGGCGCTGATGCGCATCATCGAGGACGCTGCGGCGATCCGGCGATACGTGGAGAGGACCGGCGCAGCGTGGCTGAATGACGACATGGCTTTCGACGCTGTCTGCAAGCGCTTGGAGGACATCGGCGAACAGGTCCACACCGGTGCAGCACCTCGAACGGGCGCTGGAACAAGGGGGACCGGATCACGCTGGGGCGGGGCGCCCCTTGTAAAGGGGTGGCCCACGGTCCAGACCCACCGTCTCTGTTCGTGCTGGCAGGGGCGGCGGTATACCACCGTGAGCCGCCCACTCTCGACCGTCCCAAAACCAGAGGTCGTCGCCCTCCAGCCCGGCGCGGCGGCCGCCGAAAAGAAGAACACGGTGGTGTCCGGGGTCAGTTGCCACGGCTGCCCCGGTGCGACCATCGAAGCTCGCGACCAGGTGCGCCTGGCGCCAGGCGTGGCCGTCCCAATTCAGGGTATATCCGCCACTGCGCAAGAGAAGGTGCCCCGTCGACGGATCAGACACGAGTTGCTCGCCGCCGAAGCCACAAGGCAACCCCAGCGCCGCAAGCTGACGCCACGAGGCGCCGTCCCAGGTCCATTGTCCAGTGCCGAGGTCCGTGCCCGTGCCGGAACAACGGCTTTCGGGCAACGCAATCGGTGACAGGCAGCCCGGTTGAAGCGGCTCAGGTCGCGGTCGCGTGTATGCAAACGGAGCACTCCACAACGGCGGATCTCCCAAAAGCGACATCGGGCACGGCGGCGGACGCTGCACGCCAAGGACGTCGACATCTCCAGAGGCAGCGTCTGCGGCGATCAGCGTGATGTTCACTCCGCCTGGGTAGGAGACCACGCCACGGTTGGTCCACGTGGTGCCATCCCACGTCCAGGTGTGCATGTCCGTGTGCACCTCGGTCGGCACGCTCATGCCCGTGGGTGGTGAGTTCCAGACAGAAGGCGCGCCGTTCGGCGGGAGACGCGTGGGAACGAAGGTGCCGTCCGTCTGCGGCGCCGGGACGGGATGGGCCGAGACCACAACGGTGGATGCCACGAGGAGGACGTTCCGGTGCGCGGGGTCCCAGGTGACGAGGTGGTGGTCATAAGTACCGGCTTCGAATGGCAGTGCGGCAGCCGGGTCCACGTGCCAGGTGTGCCCGTCCCAACTCCACGGTTCCTTGACCGCGTCGAGCTCGTTCCGGCCGAGGCGCATGAACCCGCCAAGCAGAAGAACTCGGTGCCGAGTGCCGTCGTACACCAGTTGAGCGTCCTCCTGGGCGGGCGGATGGTCCGGCGGGTCCTGGCGCGTCCACGTTGTGCCGTCCCACGTCCAGGTGTCGTCGAGGTCCTGGCCGAGACCACGGCCCCCGAACAGGACCACGACGCCGTGGGCGGGATCCGCGACGAAACCCGCCCCGGCGCGCGGCGACGGGCGCGCCACCGGGGCGTCGACATGGTGCGAGCCCACCAGCACGCTGCGCGCTCCGATGAGCGCTGTGGCGAAGGTCGGCAGAGCGAGCGCAAGCAGGAGAAAGCGACGTCCGCTGCCTCGGTTATCCGCCTCCATGGCTCCCTTCCAAGCATCCATGTGCCACACGTCTAGGACGCCGACCGGCCCGCGAAGGTTTCAGATGGGGCACCTTGCTTTTTGCCACGCGAGCTCGGTTCGGAAGCCAGCTGGTTGGCTGCCATCTGTGGGCGGAACTCCGTTCCTGCTGACCACCAAGTCAGCGCCGTCCGCGTCGGGGGAGCGGCGCCGACTGAAGCACTGCGCTTCCTAGGGCGTTGCACGGCGCCGAAGAAGTTCGCAATGTTTTGTGCGCCGCCATAAGGGGCTATGGCGGGCTGGGCGGCTGGCGTGGCCGGGCGCGGTAGGCTGGCGGTTCTGCAGCCATGGCCACCACATCGCCGCCGCCCACCTTCCAGGGATCGCTCT
>CAZCCS010000506.1:0-2212 GCA_964497005.1 uncultured Acidimicrobiaceae bacterium
TGGTAGCCCCGGCGGGATTTCACCCGACATTCGCTATCCACCCGCTCCGGGCGCGGCTGACGTGATTCCTCAGGGCAAGAAGCGCGTGTGGTATCTCTGTCCGACCTCCGCCATAAAGGCAGGATCTGGCGGAGTCGGCTGCGGCGGCGGCTCACCTTCGACCACGGCGTCGCCGATCTCACGCCAATAGTTCTCGAAGCCAGCCGGACTCAGAAACCAGAGCACCCGCACCGGACCTGGCTCCTGGGGCAAGTAGCGATGCGGGATCCCCCTCGGGAGAAACGCAAATGAGCCGGGCCTGGTCTCGAATCTCTGATCTCCGACTTCGAGGACGAACTCGCCCTCCACTACGTAAATGGCTTCGTCGGTGTCGTCATGGACATGGGCCGGAGCCGCGGCTACCGGGTGTAGCAGCGTTTCGACCACCGCGAAATCTGAGCCGACCTCGTTGCCGCTCGCTTTGAAGAGGAACCGATTTCCTCGCACCCACCATTGCTCGACCCCCTGACCGGGATCGAGCGCGTACGGCCTTCTTCCGTCTGTTGCGGCCATGTGGCTCCCTCCTTGTCGTCACCCCTCTTCAGCTCTGGATTCGTCGCGCCCGCGGCGGCCTTCTCGCCACTGGCTGGGCACAAGGCCGGTCCAGCTACCGGCTGGAAACACTACCGACAGGGCAGCCTCGGCACCGCCTCAAGGCCAAATCGCATACCGAACAGATGTTCCGGTAGGCCCCGGCGGGATTCGACCCGACATTCGCTATCCAGCCGCTGAGGGCCCGCCTGACGTGATCCCGGCGCCCATTTACGCCGGCAACGGGCCGGGCCAGCCGTGGAAGGAAATTCGAATCCCGTGCCTCCCGCGCCACCGTGAGATTCCCCTTCACACAGCAATGCACGCCGCTGACTGGGATACGCTCGGACGCGCTGCGCTGACTTAGGACTTCGGTGGCGCTGATAGGTCTCTTGTGATCGCTTTGCCAAGGCCAATGCCTGCTATATCGTTGCCCTGCCATGAAGACGCGCCTCACCGACCTGGTGGGTTGCCGGCTGCCTGTCCAACTGGCGGCGATGGGCGGGGTGGGCACAACCGCGTTGGCGCGGGCGGTCGTCGATGCTGGAGGCTTCGGAATGGTCCCCTCAGGTGAGGGGCCAGTCCCCGGTGCCTGCGGGATCAACTACTTGATGCCATACGTTCCCAGCCTCCACGAGATCAGAGATACCGCTCAGCGTGCCCGGGTGGTCGAGTTCTTCTACGCGCAGCCGCAGCGGGACGTCGTGGCAGCCGTCCATGATGGCGGCGCCCTTGCCGGTTGGCAGGTGGGATCGGCGCCTGAGGCCGTAGCCGCAGAGGAAGCAGGGTGCGACTACGTCGTCGCGCAGGGGATCGAGGCTGGCGGCCACGTTCGAGGCAAACAACCGTTGGACGAGTTGCTGTCCCTTGTCCTGATGGCGGTGAAGCTCCCGGTCATTGCCGCGGGCGGCGTTGCAACCGCCGAGCGATTTGGCCAGCTGATGAAGGCCGGAGCCGATGGCATCCGGGTGGGGACGCGCTTCGTGACCTGCCCCGAGTCCGGCGCCCACCCTGTATACGTGGCGCGACTGCTCGAGGCCGGGGACGATTCGACCGTGCTGACGGAGTGGTTTGGCGATGGGTGGGAACACGCCCCGCACCGGGTCCTGAAGTCGGCGCTCATGGCCGCTCAAGAGTCTGGGTGGCGAGCAACGGTTCCGCCGTATCGGGAGGTGGTCCGCGACCCCTCTGACATGGCCATGTACGCGGGCTTGGGGGTCGCTCAGGTCACGGCAGTCCAGCCGGCAGCGGAGGTCGTGGCCGACCTGACTCGGCTCCTTTAAATTCCGTCGCGAAGAGGGTCCTGGCTGCCGGCGCGGCATGGATGGCAAGCCGACCCGCAGCGGCAGGAGCAACGAAACGCCTGCAAGCAGGCCGCCTACAAGCACCGACGAGAGGGGGGTTGATCTGAGGAACTCATTGCGGCTCGGTTCTCGGGCCCAGCACTACGGTAGACGTCCGTCGAGACGATCTAATGCGACGCGTCATGGCCAGCGGGGTTTCATTGCTGGTCTCCTCTGGCAGCCTGCTGCCCCGCAGTTACACCGGAACTGGGAGGCCGCCGCAGAAATACAGTCATCGAAAGCGCGCTAAACTCTCGCCTCTCGCCGAACAGATGTTCTGGTAGCCCCGGCGGGATTCG
>CAZCCS010000507.1:0-2204 GCA_964497005.1 uncultured Acidimicrobiaceae bacterium
GCGGCGAGGTGAACACCTTGTAGGACAGGTCGGTGAACACCCTCGTCCCGAGTGCCTTGGACGCCACCCGGTTCAAAGGTCGGATCAGGGAGCTGCGGCGCTTTCCGAGAGCAATGGTCCAGCCGAACACCGTGTTCGAGAGGAATTCATCGTCCAGCCATTCCTTCCACGACGACAGCGGCTCGAGACCCTGGTGCAGTGGCCGGCGGGTGTTGCGCTTGGTCAGGGTCGAATCGGTGTGAGGGAACCAGTAGGCCTCGAAGTGGTCGTACTCCTCGGTGAGCTCGTCGAATCGCGACAGCAGCTCGTCCAGCGGCATCGGGCCTTCCTCAGCCTGGATAGCGAAGAGAGGCTCCGTTTGCAATGTGATCGCGGTGATCACCCCCAGCGACCCGAGACCGACTCGCGCCGCGGACCAAATCTCCGCTCGTTCTTCGGCGGAGCAGGTGACGAGCGACCCGTCTGCCAAAACCATTTCGAGCCCGACGATCTGGGTGGCGATGCCGCCATATCTGGAGCCGGTCCCGTGAGTCCCGGTGGAGACGGCGCCCGAGATCGTCTGCACCTCGATGTCGCCGAGGTTTGTCATGGCCAAACCCTCGCCGGCGAGCAGCTCGTTCAGGCGGTGCAGTCGGGTGCCGGCCTCGACGGTCACGATTCCCGACTCGCGATCAACGCTTCGGAGTCCGGTCAAGTAGTCGAGGACCAGCTGGACGTCCCTCGGCTTTCCGATCCCGGTAAAAGAGTGGCCGGCGCCGATGGGTTTCACCCGCTGGCCAGATTCGGCCGCGCGACGGACGGCGTCCGCGACTTCTCGTGCATCACGCGGCTCAATGACGGTCACGCCTTCAGCGCGCTGGTTGCCGGCCCAGTTGGACCAACTCGTCATGGCGCCGACCCTAGCTGGGTGCCCACGACGGCGGCCGTTTCTCGCGGAAAGAGGCCATGCCCTCCGCAGCCTCTGGGGAAGCGAAAAGCTGGCGGGAGATCTCGGAGGTCCGCGCGAACGCGGTTTCGCGATCGACGCCGGGAACCTCGAATACCAGTCGCTTCGCCGCGGACAAAGCGGCGGGGCCGCCCGCAAGAAGCTTGGCGACAAGGTCGCCAACGGCGCCGTCGAAGTCGTCCGCCTCTTCGACCGAGTTGATCAGTCCCACTTCGGCGGCTCGTCGGGCGCTTATCCGTTCGCCGCTCAGGAACAACTCGAGCGCGTCCCCCCGGCGCATCTTCGGCAAGCACACGACGGAGATGATCGCCGGGGCCGCACCGATGCGCACCTCTGTGAACCCGAACTTCACGTCCGCGCGGGCGATGGAGATGTCGCAAGCCGCGGCGAGGCCCACCCCGCCACCCATGCAATGGCCGGCTATTCGACCGACCACCGGCTTGGGTGAGTCCTGAATCGTCGTGAGGATCTGGGCAAGGTCGTACTTGGACGGTGCGAGACCGCCTCCCTTGAGGTCGGCTCCCGCGCAGAAGGCCGGTCCGTTGTTGGTGAGCAGGATGGCTCTGACGGACTGGTCGGCTACAGCGGATTCGAGGCCGCCGCCCAGGCCGTCGAGAAGAGCGGGCGTCAGCGCGTTGCGGTTGTCGGGCTGGTTGAGCGTCAGCGTGGCAATGCCGTGGTCGACGTCGTACAGGACTGCGTCGATGCTCACTGGAGAAGCGCCTCGGGTATGTCGGCGTGACGTGCTCTCAGCCATTCGCCGAGGCTTTTGGCTTGAGCGTCGAGGCGAGTGCTGGACGCGACGCCTTCGCCTAGGAGGCCGGCGATCACAAAGTTGATCGCCAGGATGTTGGGAAGCAGGTACCGGTCGACGTGCAATGGCGCCGTCTCCGGCAGGAGTTCTTTGAGTCTTTCGATAGTGAGGAAGTCAGCCAGCCATGGATATGCATCGGACGAGCGCACCCAAACCCCGAGATTCGCGTTCCCGCCTTTGTCCCCGGAGCGTGCGCCAACGATGCGGCCGAGTGGCACGCTCCGCGAGGGCGAGGGGTGACCGGTCTGGGGGGGGCCCGCCGGCGTCACGCCGGCGGGAGGGACCCAGGCCGGGCAGGACCCGTCGCCTGGTGCGACGCATTCGACGATCGTCCTCTCGCCACCCACGACGACCTCCTGGTAGATGAGGTCGGCGGGAACGAGGGCGGGCCAGTACACGCCGTAAGCCTGGGCGCCGGCGGTCAACCCGCCGCCGAAGAGTCCT
>CAZCCS010000508.1:0-2203 GCA_964497005.1 uncultured Acidimicrobiaceae bacterium
GAACAGGATCACGCCCCGGGCGTCACAGAGCTGCCGGATGCGATCCATGTCAGGGCTGATGGACCCCCCGATGTGAACGTGGATCACCGCGGCGACCGAGGGTCCGATGGCCGCCTCCACGGTCTCGGCCGAAAGTGCCAGCGTCGACGCCTCGACGTCAGCGAAGCGCGGACGGGCACCAGCGTGGATCACCGCGGCTGCGGTCGCGAAGAACGTGTTCGCCGGGACGACCACCTCTGCGCCTTCGATGCCCGAGCTCCGCAACGCGATCTCTATTGCGCTGGTGCCTGAGTTGGTGCCCACCGCGTGAAGCGCCTGATGTGCCGTGGCGAAGCGCTCCTCCAGGTCCGACGTGAGCGGACCGATCGTGAGGTTCCCGCTCTGAAGGGCGCCATCGATCATCTCCAGGATCCGCTCCCGGTCATCCTTGTCGAAGACGACTCGGGCAGGCGGAACGAACGGGGCGCTCAATGCGTCCCGACGGGCTCGTTCGCCTCGACCACGCCAGAGCGGCTGAGCGAAACCAGTCCGGTAGCCATCACTGCCACGGACGCCAAGACGACGGGCGCCCGGAGACCACCGACATGGACCGCCTCGCCGAACAACCCGACGCCGATGCCGCAGCTCACGAGAGGTTCCGTAACTGTGATGAGCGGAATGGCAATCTTCGGTTGACCCGTCTGGTAGGCGGTCTGGGTGAGCAGCAGTGCGGCGATGCCCGCGAAGCAAAGAGCGTAGGGGATCCAACTGGTGAACACCGAGCCGATGCCTTCGTTGGTTGCGTGAGCGAATGCTTTGGTGAGCACCGCCATGAAGGCGTCACCCAGCCCCGCCGCCAAACCCAAGGTGGCGGCCCGCCGCCGTCCTTCGCTTTTCAGTCCGATCCAGATCAGCAGCGTCAGCGCGGCGGCCATCGAGGCACCCCACAGCACCCACTCCCCCGCGGGCGCGGTCCCCTCGCTGTGTTCGCTGGGCGAGGCGACGACCAGGAACCCAGCCAGGCCGGCGGCTACGCAAGCGACCGACAGCCAGTCCCGACGGGAGATGGGCTGGCGGCTCCAAAACGATCCCAACGCGAATGTGAACAGCAACGAGGTGGTGAGCAACGGCTGGACGACCACGAGCGATCCCCGTCGCAGGGCAATCAATTGCACGACGAAAGCGGCGATCTCCGCGAGGATTCCGGCAACCCACGCCGGGTTGCGGACCACCCGCAGGAGCAGCCCGGGACGTGCTGCGTACTTCCTGGGGACCGCCGCCGCCGGGCGTTGTTGCAATGCCACACCTGCGCCGAAGAGCGCAGAGGCGATCAGCGCCAGGACAACCGTCATCTTTTTCTCAGCCTAGGTCGTACACCCCAGCCGACCCATTGACATATAGATAAAGGCGCAACCCCCCTCATGACACCCCCGGTCGCCCTACACTGGTTGAGAATCGACGAAAGTGCTGGGCACCCAGCCATATCTACTGGCGCCGGGTGACCGGCGAAATTTGATGGAGGAGCGAGACTGCCTCAAGGCAAGGAAGACGCAATCGTGCTCGAAGGTACGGTGAGCGAGGCACTGAAGAACGCCATGTTCAAGGTCCAACTGGCCAACGGACATGAAGTCCTGGCCCACAACTCCGGGAAGATGCGGATGAACCGCATCCGAGTCCTTCCTGGCGACAAGGTCCAGGTCGAGATCAGCCCTTACGACCTGACCAGGGGTCGGATCACCTACCGCTACAAGTAGGTTCCGGCTCAGTCCAGATCCTCGTCTTCCGCCAGCAACCCGTTCGCAGCGGCCAAAGCGGTGGCCGCGCGAACCGCCTCCTCGTAGACAGCCGTCAGGTGCCTCTCGACCTGTCCAGGGTCCAGGGGCAGAGGCGGCGCGCCCAGCGAGCGCACCACCGCCCCGGGATCGCCGGTGGGCGTTATCTTTTCCGGCTCCGCTTCCGCCTCGAGACGGCCCCAGAACCGCTGCTCGGCCAGCCTCCTGCTGGCGGCCGGCCGCCGGCGTTTGCTCAAGCCGCCACCTCCTGACCGCTCTCCTCGGACGGCTCGTCCTCGACGAGCTCCTCTTCGCGGAGCCCGAGCACCGACCGCAGCTGGTCGGCGTCCAGATCGCCGAGGCTGCTGCGGGCCGGTAGAACCATCCCGGCCACCTTCCGCTTGCCGGCGACGATCTCCTCGACCCTCTCGTCGACCGTGCCCGGGCAGACG
>CAZCCS010000509.1:0-2199 GCA_964497005.1 uncultured Acidimicrobiaceae bacterium
CTACAACTACCGGCTGCCCGAGCTGCAGGCGGCCGTGCTGCGCGTCAAGCTGCGCCGGCTAGAGGCCTGGACGGAGGCCCGCCGGGCCCACGCCCGCAACTACGACCGGCTGCTGGCCGGCGCCGTGCGCGTGGTGCCGGAGTATCAGCGGGCGGTCCTCTTCCGGTTCGGCCGGGTGCTCGGAAAGGCTCGGGGTCCCGGCTTGGTGATACGGATCCCGGTGGTCGACCGGGTCGTAAAGGTCAACCTTCGGGTTGAGGTCGTGGACATCCCCTCCCAAGCCGTCATCACCCAGGACAACGTCACCATCCAGGTGGACGCGGTCGTGTATTTCCAGGTGGTCGAACCCGTCCGGGCAGTGATCGGTGTCGACAACTTCCGCTTTGCCAGCCAGCGGATAGCCATGACCAGCCTTCGCTCGATCATCGGGCGCTACGAATTGGACAGCCTGCTGGCGCACAGGGAGGACGTAAACAGCGAGCTGAGGGCGACCATCGCCCGAACCACCACCGAGTGGGGCGTCGAGGTGCGCCAGGTCGAGGTCAGGGACATCAACCTTCCCCCCGAGCTGCTTCGCGCGATGGCCCGCCAGGCGGAGGCGGAACGGGAGCGGAGGGCCAAGGTCATCGCCGCCACCGGCGAGCTGCAGGCGAGCTCGGAGCTGGCGGAGGCCGCGGACAAGCTGACCGCCAGCCCAGGCGCCCTGCAACTGCGAACTCTGCAGACCCTCGCCGAGGTCGCCGCCGAGAAGAACTCGACTCTCGTGTTCCCGATACCGGTGGAGTTGTTGTCGATGTTCAAGCGCGACGATTCCGCGGCTGGATGACGCCAGAGGCGTAAAAAGGTGCGGCTGGCTTTAGCTACCGCCGGCGGGCGAAGTTTTCGAAATACCGACTGGGTGTCGGACCTCTTTGGCCCTGGTATTTGGAGCCGACCTGTTTCGAACCGTATGGGTGGGTCGCAGCCGTGGTCATCTGCAGGAAGCTGATCTGGCCGATTTTCATGCCGGGGTAGAGGGTGATGGGAAGGTTGGCGACGTTCGACAGCTCGAGCGTCAGGTAGCCGTCCCATCCCGCATCCACGAACCCCGCGGTGGAGTGGATCAGCAGCCCGAGGCGACCGAGGCTGCTCTTGCCCTCCAGCCTTGCCACCAGGTCGTCAGGGAGAGCCACCCTTTCCGCGGTCGAACCGAGCACGAATTCCCCCGGATGGAGGACGAACGCGTCGTCCTCGCTGATCTCGACCAGCTCGGTCAATTCCTCCTGATCTTCCTTGACATCGATGACCCGCATGGTGTGGTTACGAAAGACTCGGAAGAAGCGATCGAGGCGCAGGTCGACCGAGGACGGCTGGATGCTCTCAGGATCGAGAGGGTCGATGATGATTCGCTTGGCCTCGATCTGCTCACGGATCGTGCGGTCAGACAGGATCACAGGGACGCCAACGTAGTCGAGCGGACCGCGACTGTCGGTCCGCTAGAGGGGCAACTCGCTGAGCATTTGGGCCACTTTCCTGGCGGTGTTGAAGTTGCGCATGGTCACTGTGGTCCCAAGTATTCGGTCGAAGTTCACCTTGAACAGTGGAGAAGCACTGATGCCGTTCGGGCACCACATGTAGAGGTGCTGGCCGATGACTTTGACCAGATCATCTTTCGTGGAAGCACTCTCTGCTGCAGCGGCGGCGTTGGCTGCTGGCAGCTCAGCCAGGAAGCCGATGAGGTGCCGGGACGGATTTGTCGCCATCTGGGCGAGCGGATCTGCGTCTATAGCAGCGACCAGGCCCTTGGCCTCGCGCAGAATGACCTTGCTCGTGAACCCGTATTCCGCCTTGATTGCCTCCTCGATCTGGTCAGCGAGATCGCCGAGGTCGACAGCCGGGGATGTGAACACAGCGTTCCCGCTTTGAAGGTGGGTGCGGACGTTTCCGCAACCGACCCCGGAGATCGCCATACGCAGGCCTTGCATGTCGATCTTCTTGTTGCCCCCGACGTTCACACCCTTCAGAAAGGCCGCAATCGCCTTTGTCATAGCTCGCCAGGTTTGCACAGCCCGGGCGTCTCGCGCCGCGAGCGCCGCCCTGCCCGGGCGCCGGGCGGTTGGCTAGTCTGGACGGACTTGCGAGCGTAGTTCAGAGGCAGAACATCTGCTTCCCAAGCTGAGAACGCGGGTTCGATTCCCGTCGCTCGCTCTCCCGGATAAG
>CAZCCS010000510.1:0-2191 GCA_964497005.1 uncultured Acidimicrobiaceae bacterium
CAGCAACGTGGCGCGCCAGGCACACAAAGCCCACTCGTTGATCGCGGGTTCTGCGGGAATGCTCGGGGGGGACGACCCGCTCAGCCCGCTCGACGGGATCATCGCGGAGATCCTGATATCCGTCCCGGGACAGTCGATCGCCGGCGGGACCGACGAGATCCAGCGCAACATCATGGGCGAGCGGTTCCTCGGCCTGCCGAAAGAGCCGGACCCGGCCAAGGGCCAGCCGTATCGGGAAGTGCGCAACCGCTAGCACCCGACCGGGTCAGCCGTAGGCGTCGAGAGCAAGGTGGACGGCGAGGCCAACGCCTGCGAGCGCGATCACCAGCCGAAGCCGAGCGGTCGGCGCGTGGCGCACGATTACCGGGCCGGTGCGTCCCCCGATCAGGAAACCCGCGGCCAGCGGCACCACTGCAAGCCAGTGGACCGGACCGAACAAGGCGAACCCGACCGCGGCGACACCGTTGGCGATGCCGAGCAGCAGGTTCTTCAGAGCGTTGCTCCGCGGGAGGCTGTCGCCGGTCATCAGCATCAACGCCGCGAGGAGCAGAACGCCCGCACCGGCGCCGAAGTAGCCGCCGTAAACGGCGATCACGAAGACGGTCAGGCTCAGCTCCCACGCCGGGGTTTCCGTGTTCGGGGGCGGTATGAGCGACCGGCGCGGGATGAGGACCGCAACCGACGCCCCGCCGATGAGCCATGGAACCACCAACGCGAACTGATGCGACGGGGTTAGAAGGAGGAGGGCCGCTCCCAGCACGCCGCCGAGGACCGCGAACACCGCCAGGTACCGCGCCGCACTGCGTTGTCCCCGGAGTTCCGGGCGCGAACCGACCACCGAGCCGACGGTGCTGAACACCAGCGCGACGGTGTTGGAGACGTTCGCGCTGACCGGTGAGAGGCCGACCGCGAGCAGCGCGGGATAGCTGGCGATCGACGCCAATCCGGCGACGCTTCCCGTCAGCCCTCCTCCGACCCCGGCCAGGAACAGCCACAGGGGATCCCAGCCGTGCATTGTCCAGGAGTCTCCTAGACCTTGGGCTCCCAGCTGAAATGCCGGATCGCAAAGAGCAGGCCGAACCCGCCCCACGCTGCGACGACGACCACGTCTGTCCAGTGGAACGGCGTGCCGAGGAACCCGGCTTGCATCCCGAGAGCGAAATGGCGGACCGGGAAGATCCGGGCGACCCAGAGGATCCACGACGGCGTCTTGTTTCCGAAGGGGATGAAGATGCCCGACAGGAAGAGAAGCGGCAGGATGGCGGCGTTCACGATCGGTGGAGCTGCGTCGGGGTTCGGGATGGCCGACGACAGGGCCAGGCCGAGCGCGCAGAAAGCTGCGGCTCCCACCACCAGCATCACCGCGACTTTCACCAAGGTTGCACCGCCTGGGATCTCCGCGCTGTAGAGGGCTTTCCCGAAAACCGACGTGATCAGCACTAAGAGCAAGGCCACGAACAGCGAGTGAACGATGCGCGCACCGAGATACGCGCCGCTCGGCATCGGAGTCCCGTTGACCCGCTTCAGCACTCCGGTCTGGCGCAGGAAGGTCATGCTTATGGCGACGTTGTTAAAGCAGGCGGTGATGACCCCGAACGAAGCCATCTGGGAGACGTAGTAGGTGGAGAGCTTGATCGCCCGGGGACCGATGTGAATGTTGTCGTTTCCGAGCAGCGCGGTGAAGATCACCAGGAACATCAGGGGGAACGTGAATATGAAGAAGGCTTGGGCCGGGTTCCGCCAGAAAGCCTTGTTGGTATATCCGACCTGGGACGCGGTCAGCGCGAGGGGTGTCATGGTTCAATACCAGGTGTCGCCTCGGCCGTCAGGCTCAGGTAGACGTCTTCGAGAGTGGGGCGGCTGACCTCGAGCCCGTCGAGAGACGTTCCTCTCTCCAAGGCCCAGCCGGTCAACCGGTGCAGCAACTCCTCGGGGCGGTCCTCCGAGATCTCGAAGTGACGGTCGGAACGGGCCGATCCGGCCAACCAGTCCGGAACCTCGCAACCCTCCGGCAGCTGAAAACGGATCCGGGCCTTCAGCTGGTTGCGCTTCCCTAGGGACTCGGGAGTTCCCTCGGCGATCATGCGGCCCCTTGCGATGACACCCACCCGATCGGCGAGGTGCTGCGCCTCGTCCATGTAGTGGGTCGTCAGCAGGACGGTCTTGCCGAGAGTCGTCAGGTTCTTGACCA
>CAZCCS010000511.1:0-2177 GCA_964497005.1 uncultured Acidimicrobiaceae bacterium
GCACGTCCATCGACTCGCGCAGCGCCTGGATTTGGAGCAGGTAGCGGTGAACGTAGGCGGCGCTGTCACGGAAGATCGAGCAGACGGTCACCTGGCTCATGCGGTGACCTCGTTGATGATGTGGGCGACCTCTTCGATCCCGGTGTCGGGCAGCGGATGCAGGCCGATGTACAGGCCGCGGTCATGCACCCGGTCAGCGCCGGGCAGCGGACCCTGACCGGCCCACTGCTTGAAGGCGGGCTGGCGGAGAAGGTTCCCGCCGAGGATCGGCCGTGTCTCGACACCCCGCTCGTTCAACGCCGCGGCGACCTTGTCACGCTTCGCAGGCGGGTTCACGAAGAGGGGCAGCCCGAACCATGCCGGGCTGGTCCCGGCGGGCGCTTCCGGCAGTTCGACCGCCGGGTTCCCGGCCAACGCCTTGATGAACAGGTCGCGGTTCTCGGCCCGATGCTTGTTGAACTTGTCGATCTTCCCCAACTGGACGAGGCCGATAGCGGCGGCGACTTCGGTGGGTCGAACGTTGAAGCCGGGGGTGACGAACTCGTACGGGTCCCGGCCTTCGTGGCGGGCCCAGCCGTGCGACCGCAAAGACCTGAGCAGGCTGGCGGTGTGCGGGTCGTCGGTGGTGACCATCCCGCCTTCCATCGTGGTCATGTGATGCGAGAAGAAGAACGACCAGGTGGCCATCTCCCCCACCCGGCCGACCGGGACGGAACCGAGCGCTTCGCAGCAGTCCTCCGTCACCTGGCAGGGAACGTCGGTGAGGTCGGCGGGGACGCCCATCAGGTGGACCGCGGCGTACATATCGTCGTCCGACCGGACCTTCTCCTCGAGGTCGGCCCGGTCGACGTTGAGGCCGTCGACATCCACGAAAACGATGTCGTGCCCGGCCATATGCCACGACCACACATGGGTGGGCCACGTCACTGCCGAGATAAGCACCCGCTGGCCGGGGGTTGGGTAGGCGGCGAACGCTACGAGCAGATCGGCGGAGCTGCCGGAGTTGACCATGACGGCGTGGCGGGCGCCGACGTGACGGGCGAACTCCTCCTCGAACTCCTCGACGCATTCGCCCATCGTGGTCCTGCCGCCTTGGAGGACGTCCATCGCGGCGGTGACCTCCTCGAAGCCGAGGGTCGGCACCGACAGTGCGTACCAGTAGCGCCGGGCCATCAGCGGCTCACTACAACCTCGTGAGGATCGGCTAGCACCTTCTCCACCATCGTCGTCCCCGACCCGTACTTCTGGTGGCACGTCGGGCAGTACGACACCCGCTCCAGATAGCCCGGCAGCTGCTCCACCTGCGACGGGAGCAGACCCGAGTCGTACTGGGCCACCTCGTCGGTCACCGCCCCCACCGTCATCGGCCCCGGCAGACACGACGGGTGGAGCAACCCGGCCTCGTACAAGATGCGTTTCACGTCCGACGGGGTCCAATACTCCGTCTCCGCGGTCCCGTCGTACTTGTTGAACACGTAGATCGTCCCGCCGACATCCGAGACGTGGTCACGGATCAGCGTCGTCCGGTACATCTTCGCGGTTGTCTTATGCCACGTGCGGTTACCGGAGTACGGCTGCTCCAGCCGCTCCCGGCCGATGGCGTCCACGAACGCCTCCGCCGACCGCTTCCAAGTGAACTCCTCCAGCACCGCAGCAGACGACGCCTCCGCCCGGGCGACAGCCTCCTCGTAGTTGTGGTAGGTCCACAGCATCGTGTCGCACAGCTCGTCGAAATCCGGCTCCCACCAGTCCCCCGCGTCGCCGTACATGAAATACCCGGCCTTCGTCAACGTCGAGCCGATACCCATCCCGTACTTCGCGAACGCGGCGTGCCCGTGAGCGTCGGTCAGGATCGTCGGTATCCCCTGCGCTATCGCCTGCAACGGCTGCAACCCCCACCCCTCCCCCCGGCTGGGCTGGAGGTAGCAGTGGGCCTCGCCATACAGATCGGCCTCCGCCTGCCCTGACAGCCGGCCGGTGACCCGCTCGATACGGGGCCCGTAGAAGTCCTCCGGTAACGGCTGCTTCATCACCAGATACGGGATCGGGCCGTCACCCCACGACCCCTCAGGGAAACACTTGCGGAACGCCTTGACCGCCAGGTCGGTTCCCTTGCGTTGGCCGCGGCCGCCGATCAGGAAGTTGAACCGGGTGGTCGGCGTCTGGCGGGGACGGAA
>CAZCCS010000512.1:0-2160 GCA_964497005.1 uncultured Acidimicrobiaceae bacterium
TCATCAACTGGTACTTGCGGAACGCCCCCGGGTTCTCCCCGAGGAGCCTTCCGACCCGCTTGTACGCCTGCTGCTGAGCGAACCAGAACGGCGCGTAGTTCCGCAGGATCTCCGACAGTTGCGTTTTCTCGTGGATGTTGTGGACGAAGCGGACCATGTCCTGCACCGCCAACGTCTGCGCCCGCACAACGGCGTCCGCCTCCGACAGCCGGCCATCCTGCACGAGCGGGTCCAGGTTCATCCGGTACTTGTGGTAGGTGGTCAGGTAGGCCGGTTCGCGGGAGATGAAGTCGATCGGCCGGGCCAGGTACTCGTGGATGCGGTTCGCGACCCGTTCCAGTTTGGAGGTCGGGTCGGGCATGTACACCCGGCCAAGCACCTTCGCGGGCTTGTCGTCTATCCGGTCGAGGACGTCGCGGGTGATCCGGTCCGGTAGCTGGCCTTTTTCGCTGCCGTCGGTGATCGCTTTGAGGAGGTCGTGATGGACGGTGCCGCCCGCGCCGGTCGTGGCACCCCGGACGTTGAGGACTTTGGCGTGCGCCCACGCGTCGACCGGGTCCATGTGCTCCCACCCTTGGGTGGGAAGGTTGGCCCGCTCGTAGAGGGGGTGGAGTTCGGGGTGGGCTCGGAGCCAGTCGGCGGCCGAGCGGGCGGCGGCGGTGTGCGCCTGGTCGACCGTGGCTCCGCTGTCGAGGGCGTCCTTGAACACCGCGGCGGCGAGCGAGGAGGCGGGGTCTTTGGTGATGGTGTGGAGGGTTTGCTGCCACGCCCGGACCTGCTCGCCGTTCTTGTTCTCCGCCGGGGTCCAGCCGGAGAAGTCGTCGGAGCCGAGGAGCCGGACTTTGCGGGCGCCGTCGCGGGTGGCGTGGACGATTACCTCTTCGGGCGGGTTGTCGGCCCATTCGATGCCGTGCCCGGCCCGCAGAGCAGCGGGGACGGCGCCGTGGAAGGTGTTGTTGTGGACGATCTCGTACGCGGACCGGGCCAACGCTGGGTCGGCGAGCCGGCCGGCAGTAGCCCGGTACGGGCCGCCCATCATGTGCCACATCCGGGCCGCGATCGACTTCTGCGCCTCCGGGTCGGCGAGGGCTTCTTCGGTGGCGTCATCTACCCCGGACATGGCGAGTCGGGATTGCAGCAGCGGCCGCAACCCCATCCGCAGGGTGTTCAGGATCGCCTCGGACAGGGAGATGTGGGCGGCGAAACTTCCGGTGGACAGCACCCACCGTTTGAAGAACGACTTCGTGAACTTGTCGTAGAGAAAGTCGTCGGCCTGCCCGTACAGGTTGCGGTGCCCGGCCAACTGCGCCGCAGCGGAGCGCATCTCCTGGTGAGTCGGGAAACTGATCTTCCCGGTCTGATTGTCCATCACCGCCGCCTGGCGGACCGCTCCGTCACCGTCCACCACAGGGGGGATCAGTTCGCCGTGATGGTCGTAGCCGTACACGCCCTCCGCCCCCGGATACTCCCCGCCGGTGATCGACCGGAACCGGCCGGCAAGTTGGCGTTGAAACTCCTCGTCGGACATCGCCGCCGCCTCTTCGGCCGACATGCCCTTGCGGACCGCCTGTGCTTTGACCGCCGAGAACATCGCGGACCGCCAGATACGGATCCGGTCGGTGTACGTGGTGGCGTTATGAAAGTTGTTGGCCACCTGGCGGGCCACCTGCTCGGTCTGGCCGTTCCCTTTCAGCCACCGGTAGATCCCGACACCGGCCTGCCCGGTGAACGGGTCGACATTCCGGTTGGTGACCGCCAACGTTTCGGCGTCCAACGCTTCGGGGAGGAGTTGCTGGCCGCGGGCGACCATCCCCGCCCCGGTAATCCGGGCCAGCCGGGAGCCTCCAGCGGCCCATTCGCGTACCGCCTGGGCGGGGATACCGGACAGGCTGATGTTCGGCAGCATCCCCTTCGAGAGGCCCATCGAGTCGACCCGGTCCCGCAGGATCTGGATCACCTCGTCCCGGGTCGACGCGTTACCCAACTGGTGGGCGAGGGTTTCGGACGGGACCGACACCTGCTTTCCGTCCACGATTCGGGTGGCGATGTCCCCTTCGACCAGTTTCGGGAACCGGGCGGTGATCTCCCCCGCGTTCATCCGGGCCATCGCGTCAACCGCCCGCGACACACGGGGCGAGGTTTCGGCAAGGCGGATCACGT
>CAZCCS010000513.1:0-2148 GCA_964497005.1 uncultured Acidimicrobiaceae bacterium
GCCGTTTGAAATACACGCGGATACAAAATGGATCACCCGTGTATTAGGCGATCGGAGCGGTCGTCCCGATAGGTCTCCGGCTCGAGGTCAGCGCCATAATGTCGGCTGGGCCGTGCCGCGCGTTCTGCATCAGGCCGAGACCGCACCCTGATCGTGACCGGACGGCGCGGAACGCCGTTCCTGAAGAAGCGCTTCTTGTCAAGAGTCTTCGACGGAGTCGATGTCCGTTTTCTGTGGGTGTTCGCCCGGGGTGCGTCAGTGGCGGGGCGCGCGTGAGCGATGCTGGGCGACTGTTCGGAATCGTCAGCGGGTGGGAGGGGCGGTCAAGGCCGGCCTGTTAGGGCCGCCCGGAGGGGGAAGCCTTGAGGGCCCCGGGGGTTGAGTTGTCGCCAGCCACCCTGGGATTGGACCGCCTGCGGGCGGTCGTGGTTGCTGCGGGGGGTGGTTGGACACAGCGGACCTCACCATTGCTCAACATCTTGAGCGGGGCGACCGAGTTGCTCGGCGACCGGCCATTCCTTCGCGACGTGTTCGCATGGTGTGTTCCGGCCACAGTCAGAACGGGCTCATTCAAATAGACGGCCCCGCCACCGGGGTGGGGGCCACGGCGTTACTCGAGCTCGCGTGCTGCCTGTGTCCGAGCTTGCTCAAGCGGCCTCCTGGTTCAGGCAGCGGATCTCGCCGTCGCGCAGCCCGTAGAAGACCAGCTTGAGCAGTTTCCTAGCCGCCGCCACCTTGGCGATCTTGACTCCCGTCTTGCCGCCGCGCCGCTCCGCGATGCGACGGAAGGTAGGTTCGATCGGATCGCCGCCGTGGTAGCGGGCGACTGACTCGACCACCGCCCAACGCACGATGGTCGATCCCTGTTTAGTGATCCGGCCCCGTTTGGTGGTGGTGTCGGACTCGTGCAGTTTGGGGGTCATCCCGGCCCACGAGCACAGATGCCGGGCGGTCGGGAACCGGCTGACATCTCCGATCTCGGCCACCAAGATGGCGGCGGTGATCGGCCCGATGCCGTGCAGGGCCTGGATGGCCCGGTAGCCGGGATCGTCTTTGAGCCGGCGGGCGATCTCGCGTTCGACCATGGCCAGCTCGCGGTCGTAGATCTCCAACAGGTCCCGCAAAGATTCGACCCGCAGCCCATAAGGGCCAGGGAACTCCATCTGATCGAGGAGCTTCTGGCCTCCGGGGCCGAACATGTCCGACATCGGCGGCAGGATCCCCAACTTGGCCATCACCGCGTGGATCTGTGCTTTGGCCGAGGCGCGCAACGCGGTGAGCTTGGCCCGGTAACGGACCAGCTCCCGCAGCTCGCGCACCTCCGGTGGGGCGATCCACGCCTCCGGGACGTCATTCAGCCGCAAACGGCGGGCCAGCTCGGTGGCGTCTTTCACGTCGTTCTTGACCCGCCGGCTGTCCCAATGCAGGCCGAGCGGGTGGATCAGATGCACCCTGGCCCCTTCGGCTTGAAGCAGATCGGCGGCCCAATACCACCCGTAACACGCTTCCAAAGCCACCTCCGGGTCCGGGCCGGCAGCGGCCACGGCCATGGCCAAGGCCACCGGGTCGTTGTCGATCTTCGACACCTCCACGACCTCGCCGGCGTCGTCCATCCGTACGATCACCGACCGGCGGCGATGCAGATCTATGCCCACGTACTGTTGCTGATGTTCCACCAGGGTCTCCTTCCGTTTCCGGGTTGGTTTGGCGACCCCGAGTGTGCCCTGCACTCTCGGTTCCCGTCGGCGGGAGGAACCCTGGCGGTTCGCAACAGACACACCCATCACAGACCCTCTTCAGCTCGGCGCCCCCGACCCGCACCACCAGGCCCAGTCACGCAAAAGCGGCGCAGCGCTTCTTCATGACATCAAATATCGCGTCCGGTCCGTCGCGCTAGCCCAGCGACGTCCGGGCGCACGATGGAACAATCCGTCGTCCCCTCGGCAAGCGCCTCATCGTTACCATCTACAGATGGCCTCATGGAGGGACTCGGCGTCCCAAGAAGCCCAAGACGACCTTGACGGCTTGCTCAACGTCGCGCTGCCCTTTGCTCAGCAGACTCTCGAAAAGCGAGCGGAGTTCTACCCGTTCGGAGCCTCGGTGACCATGGGCGGCGAGACCCGGATGGTGGCTGGCGACCCCGGCGCT
>CAZCCS010000514.1:0-2139 GCA_964497005.1 uncultured Acidimicrobiaceae bacterium
GATCGCCGTCGCGGGGCTGACGACACCGTCCATGGCCGACGCCATCAGCGGCAGGTCGAATCGGTACGCGTCGATCTCCCAGCTGATGTCGACATCCTCCGGGTCCCGAGTCCGCCGGCTCGGGACGATCGCGATGTCGTCGAAACCGTAGGCCCGGCGCCCTGATTTGCCTCGCCCGATCTCTACGTCAGCCACCCTGTCTCCCTATCGCTCGCGTCGTTGTGGATCTGCCCAAGCCTAGTGGGCTGAACCCTTGTTCCAGCGCGACGGCGAGGGGTTGACGGCCTCTTCTTGCCGCGGATGATCGCTGCGGAACGACGAGTAGTTGGTTGCCGGTTTCAGCTGGCCGGCGAGTCGCCGGCCTGCGCTGGCGCGGGTGGCTTCCAACGGCCGGCGCCGGCTGGCTCCCACGCCGCCGGCGGGGGTGGCCACGTAGCGGGAGGCTCGTCGCCTTGCGGTTGGGCGCCGGCGGTCTGGCCGTTCGGTTCGACCTGGGTCTGCGCGGGCGGGGAAACCCGAGGCTTGACCAACACCTGGGTTACGACTCCGGCCGCACGCTGGGCCAACTCGCCACGCTGGGTCGGAGCGCGAGGGACGGGGGGCTCCGGAAGTTCGCCTACGGCAGGACGGTCGAGGCTGCCACCGCATCGGGTGCAGGGAGCAGACGGCTGGGGGGCCGCGACCGTTCCACATCGGGGGCAGAACATGCAATTTAAGGGTACTGCCTTCATTGGCGGTTGCGGTAGCGGCGCTAGCTCTTCGACCACCCCGCATATATCGGCCGAAGTTCAGCCGGACAGCAGCACCAGGTCGAGCAGCTCGCGCAGCATCCGGGCGGTCGCCCCCCACACGGTGTCCCCAACCAGCTCGAAGAAGCTCATCGGCTGCTCGCTGCCGTCGGGAAATCTCCAGAGCTCCTCGCTGTACACGTCTGGGTGGGTCAGCTCGATGAGCGGCACGGTGAAAGCTCGTTCGACCTCCGCCGGGTTCGGGCGGAGCAAGGGCCGGCCCGGGAGCTCGGCCACGAACGGGGTGATCGGCGCCGGGTTGGCGAAGGTGGAAAGACTCGATAGTTGCCCGAACACGTCCACCGTCGCCGGGTCCAGGCCCACCTCTTCGTGCGCCTCGCGCAGCGCCGCCTCGACGGCGGTCTCACCCCGGTCGATCCGCCCTCCCGGGAACGAGACCTGGTGGGTGTGCGAACGCAGCCGGGACGACCGCCTGGTCAGCACCACGTGACATTGGTGGTCCTCGTCGAAGAGGGCGCACAGAACTGCCGCCGGCCGTCTGGCCGTTCCCGGCAGGGTGACGCCGGGCACCTCGTGCGGAAGCTCCGGAGTTGGTCCGCGGCGGGCGAGAGCCGCCCGGACGTCAGCGACCACGACGTGGGCAGGCATGGCTGCACCGGCCCGGCTCCACGGCGCGCCCGGCCCCGGGCGGAAAGAGGCCGGGCGGGGAATGAGCTGAGGACCACCACGGCGCTGCGGTTCCTCTGACCCGTTCTCTGCTAGCCCAGTGTCCGCTTCGGAGGCGACTTCAGACAACCGGGCTCCAGTTTTCCGTCGATGGCGTTTCGTCTCCGCCGGCGCCGGCCCCCTCCGGGTCGCCTGCCTGGGCCGACGGCGGCTGGGCCGCTGCCAGCGGGACCTGCGCCGCCAAGGCCTCGAGCAGGTCCCGAAGTCCGCCGGTCTTGAGGTTCGACATGACCCGCCCGGGCGGGGTCTCGCCGCGCTCCCACTCCATCCAGGCGCTGAGCAACTTGGCGGGGTCCGGGGGCGGTCGGTCCATAGATTTCAATCTACGGGAGAACCCGGGCGAGTCAGGGCGGTCGCTCGCAGGCCCGGGGGTCGCGCCGGCGCCCAGGGAAGCAGCAGTTTCGTAACAGGGGCTCGCTGCCTTTCGACGATCATGTTACGTTATCGCGCTATATCGACATCTTTGTAACGCCAGTTGCCTCGGCGAGATTCGCGCTGTTACGAAAGTGTCGCCGCGGCTGGGGGCAACTCGGCAAGCCGGCGCCCCGCCGGCGCCCCGCCGGCGCCGGCCCCGCCCACACGCGAGAAGGTCGCCGGCCCCAACGGACCGGCGACCCACACACAACCGGAACTGCAGACGAACCGCTCGGGGCCCTGACTAGAA